>NZ_JBSFPS010000207.1:0-18726 GCF_053588315.1 Streptosporangium sp. NPDC003464
CCCGGATCGGCCAGTCGTCGGTCAGCCGCGCGCGGTAGTCGATGAACTGCTCGTCGAGCAGGCGGACCGTGGTGCCGGGCGGGCCGGACGTGTGGCGGGCGGCCTGGGTGAGGCGGACGCGGTAGCTGACGATCTCCGTCGGGCCCTCCTGGGCGATGCCGTACACCTGCCGGTAGCGGGCGGAGAAACGGCCGGCCAGCTCGGCGGGCGAGTCGGACCAGGGGACGGTCAGCTCGTGGGCCTGGCCGACGAAGCGGAGGTCGGCCGAGCGCGTGACGGACACGCCGGGGGAGTCCGGGGAGAGGCCGAGATCGAGGGCGGCGGCCGCGGCGAGGTCGGCGAAGACCTGCGCGGGGTCGGCGTCCAGGGCCGACAGGACGCGGTCGGTGGACAGGTCGCCGGTCAGCAGGCCGGCCGCCGAGCCGACGCCGCAGCGGGCCGGGACGTGCACGGTGGAGATGCCGAAGCGGGCGGCGACCCGGGCCGCGTGCATGGGGCCCGCGCCGCCGAAGGCGACCATGACGGACCCCGCCGGGTTGATGCCGCGCTGCACGGTGACCACGTGCACGGCCGACCCCATCGAGGCGTTGGCGATCTCGTGGACCGCGTGCGCGGCCTCGGCCCTGGACACCCCCAGCGGTCCGGCCAGGTGCTGGTCGACGGCCTTGCCGGCGAGCTCCGGGGACAGCGGCACCGTCCCCCCGGCGAAGGAGGCGGGATCGAGGTAGCCGAGCACCAGGTTGGCGTCGGTCACCGTCGGCTCCCCGCCGCCCAGGCCGTAACAGGCCGGACCGGGCTCGGAGCCCGCCGACCTCGGCCCGACCCGCAGGGCGCCGGCCGGGTCCAGCCAGGCGACGCTGCCCCCTCCGGCGCCCACCTCCGCCAGGTCGACGGCGGGGGTCTTGATCGGCACCCCGGTCCCGGCCCGGCGGCCGCCGAAGCTGCCCTTCCCGCCGACGTGGAACTCGTGGGTGATCTCCGGCCTGCCGTCCCTGATCACGCAGGTCTTGGCCGTCGTCCCTCCCATGTCGAAGGAGATCACGTCCGGGTACCCGGACGCCGCGGCGGCCAGCACCCCGGCCGCGGGCCCGGACTCGATCGTGGCCACCGCCCGGCGCGCGGCCAGCTCGGCCGACATCACGCCGCCGCCGGAGTCCATGACGTGCACCGGGGCGGTGATCCCGAGTCCGGCCAGCCGCGCGCTCAGCCGCCGCAGGTATCCCGTCATCACCGGCCCGACGTAGGCGGACATGATGGTCGTGGTCGCCCGCTCGTACTCGCGCAGCTCCGGCCAGACCTCCGAGGAGATCACCACGGTCGGGACCACGGCCCCGAGGATCTCCGCGACCCGTCGCTCGTGGGCCGGGTTGGCGTAGGAGTGCAGCAGGCAGACGGCGACCGCCGTGACGCCCCGCCGGGCGATCTCCGCGCCGACCCGGGCCACGGCCGCCTCGTCCAGCGGCCGCAGCACCTGGCCGCGGCTGCCGATCCGTTCGGGCACCTCGAAGCAGTCCTCGGCCGCGACCGGCGGCGCGGGCGGGTCGAACCGGAGGTCGTAGCGGTCCTCCTCCACCCGGGCGTACCGGCCGAGGGGGACCGCCGAGCGGAAGCCCAGGGTCGTGACGTAGGCGACCCGGACGCCGCGCCGCTCCAGGACCGCGTTGGTGGCCAGCGTGGTGGCGTGCACGACCCTGGTCACCGCCGACGGGTCGGTACGGCCCAGCACCGCGGTGACCGCGGCGACGATCCCGTCGGCGGGGTCGTCGTGGGTGCTCAGGCACTTGGCGACGGTCATCTCGCCGTCCGGCCCGCTGAGCACCGCGTCCGTGAACGTCCCGCCGACGTCGACCCCGATCGAGTGGCTCACCGGCCCTCCCCGTCCGGCGGGCCGCCGGGCCCGCCCGTCCGCCCGCCCATGGGATCCCCGCCCCGGGGGCGGGACCCGCCTCCGCCGCCGTGCTCGCCCACCCGCCGGTCCGTCCGCCCGCTCCGCTCGCTCACGGAGCGCAGATTATTTCCCCTAGCAAGCGCTTGTCTATCCGGCATCCTATTGACTTCTGCACTACGGTTGCCACGCTGTCCTTATCCCCCTTTGGGAGTGGCGATGCGGCGGTCCGGATCTGCTCTGACGCTCCTCGGCGGCCTGGTGCTGGCGGTCGCCGCGACCGCCCCTGCGCTGGCCCACGAGCATCCCAGCGGGATCACCGATCTGGTGACCCCCGCGGTCGTCCGGATCGAGGCGGAGGCGCACGTCGACATCACCCTGCTGGACCACATCGGCGAGCTGGTCCACGTGGAGCGGAGCTACAAGGTGCCCATCGGCAGCGGCACCGGGACCGTCGTCAACCCCGAAGGCGGCGTCGTCACCCTCACCCGGGTGGTCAAGACCGGCAAGGACGTCGCGGTCTACGCCGCCAACAAGATCTTCGCCGAGCACCACAAGGTCAAGATCCCCCTGGACTTCGAGCGGCACACGGTCAAGGACGACCAGCTCAACCGCCATCTGCAGGAGTGCTATCCGCCCAAGCAGCCCACTGCGACCTGCATCGTCGACGTCACCACCGAGATCCGCGTCTTCCCCAACATCTCCCCGGCGGACAAGGAGGGGTTCAAGGCCGAGATCGTCCATGCCGACCCCAGGCCCGACGGCCCCGCCGTGCTGATGCCCGTCGGGCGTGCCGACGGCGGCGCGGGCCTGCCCACGGCGCCGCTCGCGGCGGCGGTCCCCGACAAGGAGGGCTCGCCGGTGGCGGTCGCCGGATTCACCGGGCGGCCCGCGGCCGACCTGCCGGAGACCGTCGACATCGCGCACCTGCGCGCCGGGGGCGCCGGTGAGGGCGGCCGGCGGTTCAAGGACCCCGAGAACAAGGTCGACGAGCCGCGGAAGCTGGGCGCCCTCGTCGACAGGGGGCTGCTCGGCGGGCCGGTGATCGAGGACAAGAAGGGCGAGGTCGTCGGGCTGCTGATCGGCGGTGGCCGGGACGGCCGGATGATCGGCGTCCGGGAGATCGCCAAGGCGCTGGCCGAGGCCAGGATCACACCCCGGCGCGGCCCGATCGACGCCGCCTTCGAGCAGGCGCTGACCCGCTTCCACACCAAATACTACGGCGACGCCGTGCCCGCCTTCCAACGCGTCCTGGAGCTGTATCCCGGGCACACCGTGGCGGCGGCGCACCTGAAGACGTCCCAGCTCAAGCGGGGCACCGCCGAGGACGAGGGGACCAGGAGAGCGGCGGCCGCCACCGAGGACGAGGGCGCCGGGCCGCCGCTGTGGCCGTTGCTGGCCGCCGGCGGCGTGCTGGTGGCGGCCGTGGTGGCCGGCGCGCTGCTGCTGTGGAGGCGCAGGTCCCCGCCGGAGCCGGTGGAGGGCGGCTCCGGAGCGAGCCGGGGCGGGGACACCCGGCCCGGGGAGGCCGGCCCGCCGCCGCCCGCGCTCCGCCGTCCGGCGCCCGGCGAGACGGCCGACCCCACGGTCGTGGTCAGCCGCTCCTTCCCCGCCCTGCCCAAGACCTCCGGCACCTCGCCCGGCCGGCCCGTGCTGGTCGCGCGAGATCCCGGCGCCAGACCCACCGACCCGGCCGCCCACGGGCAGCCCGACGGCAGGGCCGCCGACCCGGCCGGCCAGAAATACTGCACCGCCTGCGGGATGCGGCTGGGCCCCGCGCACCGCTTCTGCGGTTACTGCGGCCACCCCTCCGAGACGTGACGGCCGTGAACGAGCGAGCGCTGATCGGCCAGGAGGTGGCCGGATACTACGTCGAGGACGTCATCGGCAAGGGCGGCATGGCCGTGGTCTACCTCGCGGTGGACTCCCGGCTCAACCGCCGGGTGGCCCTGAAGATCCTCAACCCGCTGCTGGGCGAGGACGACCGCTTCCGCCAGCGCTTCGTCCTGGAGTCGCGGACGGTCGCGAGCATGGACCATCCCAACATCATCCCGATCTACGAGGCCGACTCCGCCGCGGACGGCACGCTCTACATCGCGATGCGCTACGTCGACGGCCCCGACCTGCGCCGCCTGTTCTACGACCGGGGGCCGATGCCGATCAGCCAGGTCAACCGGATCTTCGCCCAGGTGGCCGCCGCGCTCGACACCGCCCACGCGCACGACCTGATCCACCGCGACGTCAAGCCCGCCAACATCCTGATCGCCGGCCACACCGAGGGGGACCACGCCTACCTCACCGACTTCGGCATCACCAAGCACCGCACCTCGATCTCCGGGCTGACCCAGACCGACCAGTTCATCGGCACCCCCCGCTACATGTCTCCCGAGCAGATCAACAAGGAGCACATCGACGGCCGCTGCGACCAGTACGGCCTGGCCTGCGTGGTCTACGAGGCGCTGGCCGGACGGCTGCCGTTCCAGCGCGACAACGAGATCGCGCTGCTCTGGGCGCACCTGGCCGAGTCGCCCACCCCGCTCAGCACACTCCGGCCCGAGCTCCCGCTGGAGGTCGACGGCGTCATGGCGCGGGCGCTGGCCAAGTCGCCCGAGCAGCGCTACGACACCTGCACGCAGTTCGTCACCGAGCTCCGTGACGCGATCAGCGGCCAGTCCTACCAGCTCGTCCGCGACACCGGGGCCGGCCGCGGCGCCCGCGAGGGGAAGGGCCGCGGCGCCCGCGAGGGGACGGAGGAGAAGAAGCGGCCCGGGCCCGGCGGCCGGGGCATCCTGATCGGCGCGGCCGCCGCGATCGTGGCGATCATCGCGCTGGTGGGGGTCCTGGCGACGTTCCTGCGGGGTGGTGAGGACTGGGTGCCCTACGCGGGCTCGGCCGCGGTGCCGATCTCCTTCGAGCACCCCGGCGACTGGACCCCGCGCCCGCACGCCGACGTGTTCATGGTGGCCTCGCCGAAGGCGGGGGAGTTCGACGCGCTGTTCGCCACGCCGGTCACCGCCGACTGGGCGGCCGTCAACGAGATCATCAAGAACACGCCGGAGGAGGCCACCGGCCTCTACGCGCAGACCCTCGACACCCTCGACCCCCGCGGCGGCGCGCAGCAGCTCCAGGAGACCCTGCAGTCCTCGCTGCCCGGCACGGTCAACGTCTACGCCGAGGTGGTCCAGGTGCTGGTGGGCGGCAGGCCCGCCGTACGGCTGGAGGGGTCGATCACCGATCCGCAGCGCGGCGGCAAGCTGGAGTTCTTGGGATGGGCCGTGGAGCGGCCGGACGAACCCGCGCTTATGATCTACTTCTGTGCGCCCGGCAGGTGTGACGACGGGCTGGCCAACCGGCTCGTGCGGAGCGTGTCCTTCCAGGTGTCGTGACTTGTGGCCCACTTGCAACCGGCTTGTCTGGGCGTTTTGTCCTATATGAAATGAGGACGCGAGGGCTTAGTCTCCCCGCATGGCGGTTCCCCTCCCCTCTGTTCGGCACCTCCGCACGGTGTCGCTCACCCGGCACCTCCGCACGGTGTCGCTCACCCGGCACCTCCGCACGGTGTCGAAGATCGATCTGCTCGTCGGATGCGGGATCATCGCTCTCGGCACGCTGGAGGCCTTCACCGTCGCCACCGAGTACGGCGCGGCCGAGACCCCCGAGCTGTGGTGGATCGGCCAGGCGCTCGTCACCGGCGTGCTGGTGTGGTTCCGCCGCAAGGCGCCGGTCGCGGTCTACATCCTGATGATCCTCGCCCAGTACGCCTGGCACCGGCAGGGCTACGAGCACTGCCAGGTCTGGCAGCTGGCCTCCCTGCTCCTCGTCTTCCACACGATCGGCGCCGAACTCCCCTTCCGGCCCGGCCTGGCCTGGGCCGTGACCGGCGTGCTGGTCTTCGACTCGGGCGCCGTCGACCACCGCTGGCTCCCCTTCGGCGAGGTCGTCTTCCTGACCGTCGTCTTCGGCGCCGCCTATCTCACCGGCCTCGTCGTGCACGCCCACGTCGGCCGGATCCGCCGCCTGGCCGACCACGCCGCACAGGTGGAACGCGACAGGGAGCGGCAGGCGGCCGAGGCCGTCGCCGAGGAGCGGGCCCGCATCGCCCGGGAGCTGCACGACGTGGTCGCCCACAGCGTCAGCATGATGGTCATGCAGGCCGGGGTGCTCCGCCGTACGCAGGGCGGGGACAGCGAGGTGCTCCTCGGCATCGAGCGGATGGGCCGCGAGGCCGTGGAGGAGCTGCGCGTCATGCTCGGCGCGCTGCGCATGCCGCTCGACGAGGCCATCCCGCAGCCCGGCCTGGACCTGCTGCCCGGCACGGTGAGCACCCTCGTCTCCTCCGGGCTGCGGATCACGCTGGAGGTCACCGGCGAGCCGGTACGGCTCGCGCCGGGGCTGGACCTGTCCGCCTACCGCATCGTGCAGGAGGCGCTGACCAACGCGGTCAAGCACGCGGGCGAGTCCGAGATCCGCATCTCGATCGCCTACCGCGCGAGCTCGGTGGAGCTGGAGGTCCTCGACGGCGGCGGCACGGCCGCCCCCGGGCTGTCGACGGGCAACGGCCTGATCGGCATGCGCGAGCGTGCCGCGCTGTTCGGCGGCGTGTTCGAGGCGGGCCCCCGCCCCGAGGGCGGTTTCCGCGTCCACGCGTCCCTGCCGACCTCCCAGGAGGTGCTCGCCGATGGGCGGACCAGATGAGCTGACGACATGGCGGCCCGTTGAAGGGGCCGACGACCCGCTGGGCGAGGAGAAGAAGTGAGCATCCGTATCGTGATCGCCGACGACCAGGCGATGGTCCGTGCCGGGCTGAAGCTCGTCGTGGAGAGCGAGCCGGGGATGGAGGTGGTGGGGGAGGCGGCCGACGGGATCGAGGCCGTCACCGTGGCCCGCCGCACCCGGCCCGACATCGTGCTGATGGACATCTCCATGCCGCGGATGGACGGGCTCACCGCGGCCAGGCAGCTGCTCGACTGGCCGGACCCGCCGAAGGTCGTCATGCTCACCACCTTCGACACCGACGAGAACCTCTACGCCGCGCTCCGCGCCGGGACCAGCGGGTTCCTGCTCAAGGTGTCGCCGCCCGAGCAGCTCGTGGAGGCCGTCCGCGTCGTCGTCGGCGGCGACGCGCTGCTCGACCCGGCCGTCACCACCCGGGTCATCGCCTCCTTCGCCGGCCGTCACGACCCCGCGCCCCCGCCCCAGCTCGCCGATCTCACCCCGCGCGAGCTGGAGGTGCTGCGGTTCCTGGCCCGTGGCCTGACCAACGCCGAGATCGCGGGCGAGCTGTTCGTCGGTGAGGCCACGGTCAAGACCCACGTGGCGCGGGTGCTGATGAAGCTCCATCTGCGCGACCGGGCTCAGGCGGTGGTGTTCGCGTACGAGTCGGGGGTCGTCCGGCCCGGGGCGGCGGTCGGGTAGAAGGAGACCCACTCCTCGCGGCCCATCCGGAGCATCTTGACGCCGAGCGAGCCCAGCGCGACCATCGGGGCGACCCACATCACGACGGTCACCGGGCCGTAGGGGATCAGCAGCGAGGTGCCGTAGCCGACGCCGACGACGAGCGGGACCCACCAGTGCGCGAACCCGGCGCGCCAGACGCCGATCAGCAGGATCGGCAGACCGAGGATCGCGAAGAAGATCCACGGCATCTGGAAGCCGAAGACGAAGCCGGGCAGGTTCAGCATCTCATCCATGATGCGGGTGGCCTCCTCGGGGCTGTAGTGCCGGCCGAGCCACCACTCCACCGGGTCGCTGAGGAGCAGGCCCGACAGGTTGATGTAGCCGAGGACGGTCAGCGGGCCCACGATGTGGCCGAAGACCACCGAGCGGCGGCGCGTCACGTGCAGCAGGCCGAGGGCGGCCAGGGCCATCAGCAGGTAGGCCCAGTGGTACATGGCCGACTCGATCTGGGCGAGGGCGGGGTTGACGCCGTAGCTGACGGCCTCGCGGTCGTCGCCCCAGGTGCCCGGGTCGAGGACGACGGCGACGGCCTGCAGGAGGGGGGCGACGATCAGCAGCGTGCCTGCGGCCACGCGCCGGAAGTCGGCGGAGTCTTTGAACATGGGGGGCTTCCTTGCCTGTACGGGACTGTCGCAAGGAAGGTAGGCCCCCCTCTCCCGTCAGGTCGTCCGCCGCGGGGCGGATCCGCCGTCCCCTTCGCGGGGTAAGCGGGTCTCAGCCGGAGGCGTTACGGGGGCGGCCCGGCGGTGCGCGGGTCTCGTCCCGATCACCCGTTCTGGGCGCGCAGGAGCAGGCGCAGGAGCAGGCGGGGATCGCCGGCGGGTCCGCGCCGGGCTTCAGTGGGTCCGGGCCGGTCCTCAGCGGGTCCGGGCCGGGCCGATGCCGTTCAGGACGGTGGTGACCAGGTCGTCGACGAAGCCCGGCGGGACCTGGACGGGGGGCGCGGCGGAGCCGTGGAACAGCAGGCCGGGCAGGACCAGCTCGTGGCAGGCGCCGACGATCATCGTGGCGGCCGCCTCGACGTTCACCTCCCGCCTGAGCCGGCCGAGGTCCTGCTCGGCGCGGAGATATCCGGCCAGGGCCACCCGCAGCCCCAGTCCGGTCCCGACGGGATTGGGCAGGCCGGCGAACAGGGAGAGCACCTCGGGCCGGGCGATCAGACCCGCGAAGGCGGGCATGATCGCGGCGTGCAGCGCCACGCCGTGGGCGATGTAGGCGCGCAGGTTGTCCTCGACGGTGCCGGCGCCCGCCCGGGAGGGCAGCTCGCCCAGCTCGCGTTCGACGTTCTCGACGTGGGCGTGCAGGGCGAGCGCGAGGAGCTCCTCCTTGCCCGCGAAGTGGTTGTAGAGCACGCCGTCGGCGACCTGGGCCTCGCGGGCGATGTCGCGCACGGTGAGCCCGGCGGTGCCGCGCCGGGAGATGAGGCGTTCGGCGGCGGCGATCAGGTGCTCGCGCAGGCTCTGGCCGCCGTCGCCGTCACGGAGCGCGGCCGCTTTTCTCGGTGACATCACATCGCATAGTAGTGAGCCTTCGGAGGCGAACGTCGTGGCCCGGCCGCCGCCGTGCGGACGGGGCGCCGCCCGCCGGTCGGCCGGACCCCGGCGGCGGCCAGGTGACCAGGGCCGGACGCCGACGGCCGGCCCGGCCCGGGACGGGGCCGGGCGGGCGGTCAGGGACGGGTGGCGGTGACCAGCCAGGCGGCGCCGCGCAGCCGTACGGCGTCGGGCTCCTCATGGCGCCGCAGCGCCGCCGTGAGCGCGGCGCGGGCGCGGGCGGCGGCGGCCTGGTCGGCCTGGCCGAGCAGGAAGCGGACGGGGCCCCAGGCGCCGAGGAAGCGGCCCGCGTCCTCGGCGTCCCGGCCCCACACCTGGGGCGCCTCGACGGGCACCGAGGTCACCCCTTCGAAGCCGGCGCCGGTGAGCACCTCCCGGACGCGGTCCGGGTCGGCCAGCGACTCCGGCCCGGACCTCTCCGGCCCGGTGGGACCGGGCCCCGGCGGGAGGTGCTCGGCCATCGCCGCGAAGACGGCGCCCAGGTCGTTGCGGCTCATCTCCCGCAGGGCCAGGAAGGCCAGCCGTCCTCCCGGCCGCAGCGCGCGGCCGATGTTGGCGAACGCGGCGACGGGATCGGCGAAGAACATGATCCCGAACCGGCTGACGGCCACGTCGAAGCCCGCGTCGGGGAAGGGGTGGATCTGGGCGTCCCCCTGCTCGAAGGTCACGTTGGCGACGCCCTCGTCGGCCGCGGTGGCCCGCGCCCGCTGGAGCATCGGCGCCGACAGGTCGACGCCGGCGGCGTGCCCGTGCCGCGCCCGCCGGGCGGCCAGCCGCGTCAGCTGCCCGTTGCCGCACCCGACGTCGAGCACCCGGTCCCGCTCGCCGATGGCGGCGGCGGCGAGCAGGGGCTCGTTGAACCCGCTGTTCACCGCGTCGTAGCGGTCCTGGTGATCGGCCCAGTGGTTGCCCTCGTAGCCGTTCCAGGCGTCGGCCTGCTCGGTGTTGACGATGGAACTCATCGGCTCTCTCCTCCGTGGTGCGGCCGGACGGCTCCGTGCGGCCGGCGGTCCGCATTATGAACACATGTTCATGAACGAGTGTTCATAATGCGTGGCCGGGTCCGGGGTGTCAACACGCGCGGCGCCGGTGGCGGGCGTCCCGACCGTCACGAGCGGGGTGGAAGATCTCCAACCTGTTCGGATCAAGCAATAAGGGATGTGTCCATACCGGGACATAGTGTGTATATTTTTCGTCATTGGGTCTCATCTGAGGGAGGATTTATCGTGAGAGCTTTCCCGCGTGTGCTGTTCGACGAGGCGCACAACGAGTCCTGGACCATCCGGCGGGACGTGGCCGAGACGATGAATCCGGGACACCCCGACGACAACAGCTACGCGCGGGCCGCCGAGCTCCTGCGCCGGCTCGGCCACACCGTGGCCGCGCACACCGAGGGTCCGATCACTCCCGCCCTGCTGGGCTCGAACGACGTCTTCGTGATCGCGCACCCCTCGGCCGACCGCTGGGAGCGCACCACCGGCCTGGGCAGCCCCGTCTTCCCCGTGGAGGAGCTCGACGCGGTCGAGGCCTACGTCGCCGAAGGCGGCGGCCTGGTCGTCCTGGCCGAGTGCGAGCAGGAGAAGTACGGCAGCAACCTCGACGAGCTGCTCGCCCGCTTCGGCGTCGGCGTCGAGCACACCACCGTCCAGGACCCCAGGAACGCCCACAACGGCGTGGCCTCCTGGGTCCTGGGTTCCCCCGGTGACGGCACCGGCGAGGACCTCCTCGCCGGCGCCCGTCGCGCCTGCTTCTACCGCGCCGGCGTGCTCGTCGCCCCCGAGGACGCGGCCGTGCTGTTCCGGACGTCGTCCACCGCCGACCCCGCCGGCCTGCCCCTGGCGGTGGCCGTACGGCACGGCAAGGGCCGCGTCGTGGTCCTCGCCGACTCCGACCTGTTCGGCGACGACTCCATCGGCGACTACGACCACGCCGCGCTCTGGGGCAACCTCGTCACCTGGGCCGCGCGCGTCCCCGTCTCGGCGGCCGCGAAGGAGTCGGAGGCCCGCTCCGCCTTCCAGGGACTCAAGGACGCCGTGGAGGCGCTCAAGCCCCTGCAGGCCAAGGACGGCTCGATCGAGGGCGACCGCGACCGGGCGGTGGCGCTGATCTCCGAGATCGTCGACCACGTCGACGGCCTCACCCCGCGTTTCCCGCACGACGAGGCCTACCTCACCGCGGTCGTCGCCGACTTCCGCAAGTGGGTCGAGCAGGGCCTGGGCGTGCCCGACTTCCTGGACTCCCTCAACGCCTTCCACCCCGACACCCAGCGGGTGGACGGCCTGGAGCACCTGGTCGTCTTCCCGATGTACACCCAGAACGGCACCACCTTCCGCTACATCGAGGCCGTCTGGATCCGCACCGTCTGGCCCGAGTGGCTGGCCGAGCTGGAGAACACCCGCTACGACAACCCGATGTTCGTGCCGATCGCCTTCGAGGACTTCACCTCCGGCTACGACACCAACTCCGCGGTGCTCTTCCCCGAGACCGTCGCCGTCCGGGAGACCCCGTCCCGCTTCACCTGGGGCGGCATCTTCTGCGACCGCGAGGCCGCCCGGTTCCGCGCGGTCAGCAAGGCCGCCGCGGAGACGCTCAAGCTGGCGCTGCCGCCGGACGCCGCCCGGCTGATCGAGTCGCAGGAGCTCGCCCAGGACACCTTCGTGCTCTGGGACCTGGTCCACGACCGCACCCACAGCCACGGCGACCTGCCGTTCGACCCGTTCATGATCAAACAGCGCATGCCGTACTGGCTGTACTCGCTGGAGGAGCTCCGCTGCGACCTCACGGCGTTCGGCGAGGCCGTGAAGCTGGAGCAGGAGGGCGTGCCGCACGCCCGCTACGTCCAGCTCGCGATCCTGTTCGACCGGCTCTTCCGCTTCCCGATCACCGGTGACCGGGTCCGCAACTACGACGGCCTCGGCGGCCAGCTCCTGTTCGCCTACCTGCACCGCAACGACATCGTCCGGTGGACCGACAACCGGCTGAGCGTCGACTGGGCCCGGCTCGCCGACGGCGTCGCCGACCTGCGCAGCGAGGTGGAGAAGCTCTACCGCGACGGCATCGACCGCTCCAAGCTCGCCCACTGGCTGGCCGCCCACCAGCTCGTGGCCGCCTACGTGGAGCCGCACCCCGCCTCGGTCTGGAACCGCGGCGTGGAGGCGCTGCCGGTCGAGGGGTTCCCCAAGGCCGTGGTCGACGCGGTGCTGCCCGACGAGTTCCCCCTGAGCATGTTCTACGAGGCCCTGCGTCGTAAGCTCGGCGACGTCGTCGAATCCACGAAGGGGATCCGAGCATGATCATTCTTGTTGCCGGCGCGGCGGGTCCCGCGGGCCAGGCCGCCGTCCGCCGCTTCACCGACAAGGGGCACACGGTCATCGGCGTGGACAAGTCCGGCGCCGACGGCACGCTCGCGGTCGACCTGCTCGACTTCGACGCCGTCAAGAAGCTCGCCCGCGACATCGAGGCCGAGCACGGCAGGGTGGACGGCATCGTCCACCTGGTCGGCGGCTGGCGCGGCTCCAAGACCTTCGCCGAGACCAAGCTGGAAGACTGGGATCTCCTGCACGACCTGCTGATCCGCACCCTCCAGCACGTCACGCTCGCCTTCGAGCCGCTGCTGAAGGCCAGCGAGCGCGGCCGCTTCGCCGTCGTCTCCGCCAAGGCGGCCGAGCGCCCCACCCAGGGCAACGCGGCCTACGGCACCGCCAAGGCCGCCGCCGAGGCCTGGACGCTGGCCTTCGCCGACGCCCTGGAGGGCACGGACGCGACGGCCAATATCCTGGTCGTCAAGGCGCTCGTGAACAAGGCGATGCGCGAGGCGAGCCCGGAGCGGAAGTTCCCGGGCTTCACCGACGTCGACGACCTCGCCGAGGCGATCGACGGCCTCTGGGACACC
The DNA here is from genome assembly GCF_053588315.1 of Streptosporangium sp. NPDC003464. Taxonomy (NCBI): domain Bacteria; kingdom Bacillati; phylum Actinomycetota; class Actinomycetes; order Streptosporangiales; family Streptosporangiaceae; genus Streptosporangium; species Streptosporangium sp. NPDC003464. The sequence goes on from NZ_JBSFPS010000207.1 coordinate 12,788, forward strand.
GATGCCAACGGCACCCGGGTGGACCTCACACGCGAGTGAGCGTGACACGCACCACGGCGGCCGGTCCCCGACCACCGGCCGCCCCGCTCAAGGGGAAGAAGTGACGGACGCGATTCGCAGGCACGACCCGCTGGTGAAGGGCTTCGCCAGCGACAACTACGCCGGGGTGCACCCGGAGATCCTCCAGGCGATCGCCCTGGCCAACGAGGGCCACCAGATCGCCTACGGCGACGACACGTACACCGCTGCGCTGCAGGAGATCTTCAAGGGACACTTCGGGCCGACGGCCGAGGCCTGGCCGGTGTTCAACGGCACAGGCGCCAACGTGGTCGCGCTCCGCGCGATGACCGCGCAGTGGGAGGCGGTGGTCTGCGCGGAGTCGGCGCACATCCACACCGACGAGGGCGGGGCGCCGGAGCGGTCTGCGGGGCTCAAGCTGTTCACCGTGCCCACCCCGGACGGCAAGCTCACCCCCGACCTGATCGACAGGCAGGCGTGGGGCTTCGGCGACGAGCACCGCGCCCAGCCCAAGGTCGTCTCGATCACGCAGACCACCGAGCTGGGCACCCTCTACACCCCGGCCGAGATCAAGGCGGTCTGCGACCACGCCCACCAGCTCGGCATGCTCGTCCACCTCGACGGCGCCCGCGCCACCAACGCGGCCGCCGCGCTGGAGGTGCCGCTGCGCGCGTTCACCACGGACGCGGGCGTGGACGTGCTGTCATTCGGCGGCACCAAGGCGGGGATGATGTTCGGCGAGGCCGTCGTGGTGCTCAACCCCGACGCCGTCCGCGGCCTGCGCTACCTGCGCAAGACCTCCATGCAGCTCCCCTCCAAGATGCGGTTCGTCTCGGTCCAGTTCGAGGCGCTGCTCGCCGGGGACCTGTGGCTGCGCAACGCCCGCAACGCCAACGCCATGGCCCAGCGGCTGGCCGCCGCGGTCCGGGAGATCCCCGGGGTGGAGGTCCCGCGCCCGGTGCAGGCCAACGCGGTCTTCGCCATCCTGCCGCCGGACGTGACCGAACGCCTGCAGAAGCGCTTCCGCTTCTACGTCTGGAACGCGGCCACCGGTGAGGTCCGCTGGATGACGGCCTTCGACACCACCGAGGCCGACGTCGACGCCTTTGCCGCCGCGGTGGCCGAGGAGATAGACTCCTCCGCATGAGCACGCACAGTCTGGGTCTGTGGCGGGCCGCCCATCGGCGGACCCGCTAGCCAGTCCAGACTGCGCACACCAGACGGCCGCCGCGAACCGGCGGCCGTTCCGCGTTGTGCACGGCCAGGCGCGCGGCGGTCCCTTCCCAGCAAGGAGAGACCATGACCAAGCGCGTCTTCTCGGCGTTCAAACCCACCGGCCACCTCACACTCGGCAACCTCCTCGGCGCGATCATGCCCGCCGTACGGCTCCAGGACGAGGCGGACTGCGTCTACGCGGTCGCCGACCTGCACGCCCTGACCATCAAGCACGACCCCCAGGCCCTGCGGGCGCGCACCCGCGAGGCGGCCACCCTGCTGCTCGCCTGCGGCCTGGACCGGTCACTGGTCTACATCCAGTCCCAGGTGCCCGCCCACACCGAGCTGGCCTACCTGCTGGAGAGCACCGCCTACTTCGGCGAGATGCGGCGGATGATCCAGTTCAAGGAGAAGTCGGCCCAGCAGGAGGAGGTGCGGCTGTCGCTGCTCACCTATCCCGCGCTGATGGCCGCCGACATCCTGCTGCACCGGGTGGACCTCGTGCCGGTGGGAGAGGACCAGCGCCAGCACGTCGAGCTCACCCGTGACCTGGCCCTGCGCTTCAACCGCCTCTACGGCGAGACCTTCACCGTGCCCGAGGCCGTGCACCCCCAGATCGCCGCCAGGGTCATGGACCTGGCCACGCCCACCTCGAAGATGGGCAAGTCCGACGGCTCGGCCGCCGGGACGATCTACCTGCTCGACCCGCCCGCCGACATCCGTCGCAAGATCATGCGCGCGGTGACCGACACCGGCACCGAGGTGCGCTACGACCCTCAGGACAAGCCCGGCGTCTCCAACCTGCTCACCCTGCTCGCGGTCTGTTCGGGGCGGCCGGTCGAGTCGCTGGCCTACGAGGGTTACGGCGCGCTCAAGCGGGACACGGCCGAGGCCGTGGTCGAGACGTTGCGGCCGATCCAGGAGCGCCACGCCGAGCTGTCGGCCGACCCGGCCGAGCTGTCGCGGCTGCTGGCCGCCGGAGCCGCGCAGGCCACCGAGCGCACCGCCGCGCTGATGGCCTCGGCGCGCGGCGCGATCGGCCTGCCCTGAAGAGCACCCGGTGATCCGCGGGGGAGCGCCGCATCCGGGGCGGCCGGTCCCCGCGGATCAGTTTTTGTGGCCCGTCTCGTTCTCGTAGGCGGTGAGCTGCTGTTCGAGGGCCTTCATCAGCTCGAACACCTGGCTCGGGGGGATGCGGATCCGGCTGACGATCCGGGTCGGCACGCTGACGAAGTGCTGCCCCGAAGAGGGGTCGTTGGCGAGCTGGGGTGGTCTGGTGATCACCGCGAAGTCCAGGACGAAGCCGTCCTGGGTGTGCCAGACGGAGGCGAAGTTGGCGTACTGGCCCGCTTCGACCTCGGCGGAGATGCTCACCTCCAGGCGGTTCTCCGGCTCGTCGTTCACCATGATGTTCGTCTCCTCCGGCCAGGTTGGCCCCATGCTGCCCTGGCCGGAAACCGGCCGTGCAAGGACGCGCCGACGCTATTTAAGGATGGAAGGCAGCGGTTGGGCGCCGCGCTGCCTCAGCATGTCGGTCATCAGATCGATCTCACCCGCCTGACCGTTGACGATGTGCTGGGCCATGGTGGCCACCTCGTCGCGGTCGGACAGTTTCAACAGCGCCTGACTCATCTGCACGCCGCCCTCGTGATGGCGGATCATGAGCTGCAGGAAGAGGATCTCCTGATCCTTGCCGGTGGCCGCGCGGAGCCTTTTGAGCTCCTCCTGACTGGCCATGCCGGGCATCGTGGCAGATGTCTGGGGCGTTCCGCCGTGGCCGTGGCCGGCCATCCACGCCATCGCCGGCCGCTCGGTGGACTGCTCCAGCCCCCACTGCTGCAGCCAGCCGCTGAACATGCCGCGCTGGGCGGTCTGCGTGACGATGATGTCGTAGGCGAGCCGCCGCAGCGACTCGTCCTCACTGCCGTCTCTCGCGATGAAGGACATCTCGACGGCCTGGGCGTGGTGGACGGACATGTCACGGGCGAACCCCGCCTCGGCCGAGGCGTCGGTCGGGGCCGCGCCCCTGCCGACGACCAACAGCACGACGGCCGCCGCGGCCAGGCAGCCGAGCAGCGCGACGAGCGCCGTACGGCGCCGGGTTTTCGGGATTTCTCGAACAAGGGTCTCCATCGCGTGCCCAGACTACCCACTGTGGAGAACCGTCGCTCTATCATGCGCTGTGATTCGCTTATCCTCCACACACGCCGGTAGGGCATAGTGTGACCCGAAATTGGTTGCCGGCTGGAGGGTCGATGACGAAGGAAAAGGCGCAGGCGAGACGGGAACACATCGCCCGGATGCGCCAGGCGCAGAAGAGCAAGGAGCGCCGGACCGCGTTCCTGATGTGGGGCGTCGGTGGCGCCGTCATCGTCCTGCTCGCCGGGGTGGTCGGCTTCTACCTGGTGAACGAGCGGGCGGCGAGCTCGCTCGACGCCGTCACCAGCGCCAAATACCCGGGCGGCGCGCACGTCCAGACCCAGGTCAGCTACAAGGAGAACCCGCCGCTGGGCGGCGAGCACAACCCGGCCTGGCAGACCTGCTCCGTCTACGACAAGCCGGTCAACAACGAGAACGCCGTCCACTCGATGGAGCACGGCGCCGTGTGGATCACCTACCAGCCGGACCTGCCCAAGGACCAGGTGGAGAAGCTGAAGGCGATGGTCTCCGGCAAGGACTACATGCTCATGAGTCCCTACCCGGGGCTGCCCTCCAAGATCGTGGCCAGTTCCTGGAACAAGCAGCTCAAGCTGGACAGCGCCGACGACCCGCGCCTGGCCAAATACATCGCCAAATACCGCAACAACAGCGCCGAGACCCCCGAGTTCGGCGCCGACTGCGCCGGAGGCGTGAACACCACCACCGACCAGGCGCCGATCCCGACCGCCGCGCCGACGCCGGCCCCGAGCGCCAGCGCCGAGCAGTCCGTGGTCCCGGACCCGACCCCGTCGCCCAGCGCCACGCCGAGCTCCTGACCTCACCGGTACGGCCCGCGCCCGGCGTGGGCCGTACCGGCCGGAACGGTCTAGGCCAGCACCCGATCCAGGGGCATCGCCTCCAGCCCGTGCGCCTCGGCCACGGGCAGGTTGGTCAGGTGCCCCTCGTGCGTGTTCAGGCCCAGCGCCAGCGCGTGGTCCTCCCGCAGCGCCTGGCGCCAGCCCAGGTCGGCGATCGCCAGGGCGTAGGGGAGGGTCACGTTGGTCAGCGCGTAGGTCGAGGTGTGCGGGACCGCGCCCGGCATGTTGGCCACGCAGTAGAAGATCGAGTTGTGGACCCGGTAGGTCGGCTCGGCGTGCGTGGTCGGCCGGGAGTCCTCGAAGCAGCCGCCCTGGTCGATGGAGATGTCGACCAGGACCGAGCCCGGCCTCATCCGCGAGACCAGTTCGTTGCTGACCAGCTTGGGCGCCTTCGCGCCGGGCACCAGCACCGCGCCGATGACCAGGTCGGCGGCCAGGACCGCGCGCTCGACCTCGTAGCTGTTGGAGGCGACCGTCTGGCAGTGGCCCTGGTAGATGATGTCCGCCTGGCGGAGCCGGTCGATGTTCTTGTCCAGCAGCACCACCTCGGCCTGCATGCCGAGCGCGATGACCGCGGCGTTCATGCCGGACACCCCGGCGCCTATCACGACCACGTTGGCCGCGTGCACGCCCGAGACCCCTCCCATGAGCACGCCGCGCCCGCCTTCCGGCCGCATCAGGTGGTAGGCCCCGACCTGCGGGGCGAGCCGCCCGGCCACCTCCGACATCGGGGCCAGCAGCGGCAGGGAGCCGTTGGCGGTCTGCACGGTCTCGTAGGCGACGCCGGTGACGCCGGATTCGAGCATGGCCCGGGTACAGCTCTCGGACGCGGCCAGATGCAGGTAGGTGAAGAGCACCTGCCCCTTGCGCATCCGGTGATACTCCTCGGCGACCGGTTCCTTCACCTTCAGGACCAGGTCGCCCTCGGCCCACACGTCGTCCGCGGAGTCCACCATCGTCGCGCCCACGCTCTGGAAGTCCGAGTCGGGGATCGAGGATCCGGCACCGGCGTCCCGTTCGACGAAGACCCGATGGCCGTGGCGGACGAACTCATGGGCTCCAGCGGGAGTGAGGGCCACGCGATATTCGTGGTTCTTGACCTCGCGGGGAACTGCGATCTTCACGGCTCCTCCAGTATTCGCGCCTGTGTCTTCTTCACTCTGCGTTCCCTGGAAAAGGACCACCATGTGCAAGATGGAAGGAATCGGCCATCGATGATGACGGCCTGTCGGCCGATGCGCCTGTCATGTTTCCGGTGCGGACTTGACTGTCGGGTTACCTCCTCCTTTCGCTGATCGGTAGGCTCACCGCGAGCAAATGCGAGGAATACGGGGATGTGACGATGGAGCTGCACGCGGGGCCGGGCGACTCACCCGTGCCGCAGGGACCTCCAACCGGGCGTCACGCGCGTCCTCCGGGAGCGCCCGGGTCCCCGGCCGAGGCCCACGCCGCGGAGACGCCGGACCCCCTGACGGAGCCGTACGGCGTCGCCGGGGCACCCGGCTCCCTGACGGAGCCGCGCACCGTCCCGGAAGCGCCCGGTCTCCCGGTGGAGCCGTACGGCGTCGCGGCGGTGGCCGGCCCCGCCGGGCCCCGGGGTCCCGAGGGGACGCCCGGAGCCGCGGGCGGGCCCCGGGACGCCTCTCACCGGCCGCCCGGTCCGCCCGGTCCCGCGCGGCGGGAAGGGGC
>NZ_JBSFPS010000208.1:0-18685 GCF_053588315.1 Streptosporangium sp. NPDC003464
GCGGGCACCGTGACCGGGCTACGGGCCGGGGTGGGCGAGAGCGTCACCGCCGGCGCCACCGTCTGCGACATCAAGGACACCTGACCACCCCCACCCCGACGGTCCCTCCAGCTGATCGGAAGATCCACAGACGTTCCGCCGGGGCGGGGAACCGCTGTTGACGGCACGTACGACAGGCGTGCGGGCGCACCACGACCGGCCTGATGACGATCTCGCTGCGACACGTGGCCCGGGAGGGGATACGGTCAAGCAGTAGGGAACTCTGACGTCCACTCATTCGTCTTTCAGGACGAAGGAGGCTTTCTGCCGTGATCACCACTAAATCCGCGCCAGGTCGTCTCGGTGTCGCGATCGTCGCGCTATTCGCCGGACTGCTGGCCATCTTCATGATCGCGCCGGCGGCCAACGCCGCGGCGCCCGACCCCAGCACGGTCTCCGCCGGGTTGAAGGACGGAGATCACACCTACATCGACCCCGCCGCGGGAGTGCCGGCCAACGCCGCCGACGCCATCAGCAGCGCCGCCGAGCAGACCTCCTCGGTCTACGTGGCGCTGCTGCCCCAGGGCTCGATCACCAGCCAGTCGCAGGCGAGGACCATGCTGACCTCGGTCCGCAAGGACATCGGCGGCAAGTCCACCGTCCTGCTGATGAGCGGAAAGACCCCGTTCGGCACCTCCAACATCAAGGGTGTCGACGTCGACGAGCTCCTGGGCCGGGCCAAGACCACCGCCAGCCCGACGGACAACGTGATCAACTTCGTCAAGCTGGCGGACGACGCGGCCACCGGCGCGGGCATCGGCTCCAGCTCCGGCTCCTCCTCCGGCGGCGGCTCCAGCGCCGGCGTGCTGGTCGGCATCCTGGTGCTGGCCCTGGCCGGCGGCGCGGGCATCTTCTTCTACTCCCGCAAGAAGAAGCAGCAGCGCGAGGCCCGCGAGGCCGCCGAGCTGGCCGCGGTCAAGCAGACCGTCGACGAGGACGTCACCAAGTTCGGTGAGGAGATCACCGACCTCGACACCGACGTCAAGCTGCTCGGCGACGGCGCCGCGCACCAGCAGGACTGGCAGCGCGCGCTCGACTCCTACGAGCGGGCCAAGGTGGAGCTCACGGCGGTCAAGCGCCCCGACGAGCTGCGCAACGTGACCACCGCGCTGGAGGAGGGCCGCTACGCCCTCGCCTGCGTGAAGGCCCGCGTCAACCACCAGCCGCTCCCCGAGCGGCGCTCGCCCTGCTTCTTCAACCCGCAGCACGGCCCCTCGGTCCGTGACGTCCGCTGGGCGCCCCCCGGCGGCGCGGTGCGCGACGTGCCCGCCTGCGCGGGCGACGCGGAGGCGATCGAGCGCGGCTTCGAGCCGCAGACGCGCGAGGTCATGGTCAACGGCCAGCGCCGCCCCTACTACGACGCGGGCCCGGCCTACCAGCCCTACGCCTACGGCTACTACGGCGGCTTCGGCGACGTCATGACCGGCATGCTCGTCGGCACCATGCTCGGCAGCATGATGGGCGGCGGCTGGGGCATGGGCGGCTACGGCGCCGGCTACGCGGACGGCGCGGCCGAAAGCGGAGGTGACTTCGGCGGCGGCGGCGACTTCGGCGGCGGCGGCTGGGGTGACTTCGGCGGCGGCGGCGACTTCGGCGGCGGTGACTTCGGCGGCGGCGACTGGTAGTCACCGCTGACAGCCGAGACGGGCGCGTCCCCCAGGGGGCGCGCCCGTCGTCACGTCAGGCGCCGCTCAGGGCCCGCCGCGCGGACACCTGCATGCCCCGCCAGGTTGCCCGTCGCGCGGACCGGGTCCCGGCCCTCCCCGCTTCAAGGACCGTCTCGGAGGGACGGGCCGGCCACCGCCGCGCGGACCGGGCACCGGCACGCCTCCGCTCAGGTGCTGTCGCGGACGGTCAGCCGGGGCTCCAGCAGCGTGCCGTCGGGTACGGCGCGGCCCGCGAGCTTGTCCATCAGCAGCCGCACCGCTTGGCGGCCGACCTCCTCGGCCGGGATCAGCACCGAGGTGAGCGCCGGGCCGGAGCGCTCGGCGATGTCGTCGGGGCAGATCGCCACCACCGCGATCTCCCCGGGCACCCGCCTGCCGTACTGGCGCAGCGCGCCGCTGTCGAAGCGCTTCGACAATCGGTCCAGGGAAACTCCGTCCGTTACACGCGTGTTCCGAACGGAGCTTCCCTGAAAGGCGCACGCCTGTGAGGCTCAGGTCAAGAGACGCGCGGCAAACGGCCCGAGTCCACCGAGTCGAGCACCCGCGCGGCGCCGCCCAGCGCCGCCGCGCCGTAGCCCAGCGTCGAGGCCACGACCTGGCAGCCCCCGGCGTCCGGCGCGATCGTGCGCCCACGCGTCTCGGCCTCCACCGCGGGCAGCAGCCAGGGCGCCGGGGAGGGCGAGCACCCACCCGAGGTCTCAGCCCTCCCGGCGGGCGGCCCGCTCCCTGGCCAGCTCCTCCTGGAGCTCCCTGACCTGGTGCTGCAGCTCGAAGATACGGCGGACGGCGGCGAGGGTCATGCCCTCGCCGACGAGCTGGATGGCGTTCTGGAGGTCCCCGATCTCGTGACGGGTGTAGCGGCGCTGGCCGCCGCTGGAACGGGCGGGCCGTACCACGTCGTGCTCGTCGAGACGGCGCAGGAACGCCTGTTCGACATGGAGCATGTCGGCCACCTGGCCGACCGAGTAGAGCGGGGCGTGTTCGTCGTCGAAGGGGAGCCTGACCATCATCACTCTTTCCGCGGTGGCGTGAACGCCGCAGGGTGGGCGCCGGGACCCGGCACCCACCCTGTCGAGGTTCGCTGTTCAGATCATGGGCGTTCAGGCCTTGATCGACTTGACCTCGTCGGCCTTGTGGATCTCGACCTTGCGAGGCTTCGCCCTCTCGATCACCGGGATGCGCACGGCCAGGACACCGTTGGAGTAGGCGGCGTCGACCTTCTCGCTGTCGAGGTGCTCGGAGAGGTAGACCCGGCGGGTGAAGGTGCCCATCGGGCGCTCGCGCACGAACAGCCGGTCGTCCTGCCCGTGCTCCTCCTCGCGGCGGGCGCTCACGGAGAGCACGCCGCGGTCGACGGTCACCTCGATGGAGTCGGGGTCGATGCCGGGCAGGTCGAACTTGAGAAGAACGTCATCCTTGCGGCGGACGCCGTCCAGCGGCATGGCCCCGCGCGTGTCGCTCTCGCCCCATCCGAGCGCCTGCCGCGCGAGCCGGTCGAACTGACGGTCGAACTCCTGGACGAACGGGTCGATCGACGTCAGCAGCATCGGTAACCACCTCCATTGGACCAGGCAGGTATCCTCAAGCCTGCCTTCTCGAAAAGCTCTTACTGAAGTTATAAGTTACCGACAGCGGTGAGCGCAAGTACCTTCCGCGAAAATCCGCGTCGGGCCGCTGACGTGGCCGGTGCGGTCGTCGCCCTCGCTGCCGGCGACGGCGGCGGTGCGCTCCTTGACGCCGTCGAACGGGCGATCCGGCAGGGCAGCTTCCCGAATACCAGTCGGCGTAGAGGGTCTTGGCCGACGGCCCACCACGGCGACCTTCCGCCCCGGGCTGAGCGGGCGTTCTTGAGCAGCGGGGCCGCTTCGGCCGCCGCGCGACGGGCCGGCCTCTGGTGCCCAGGACTGTTGACCACGGCCTTTGTGATCTTTCCGTACGGCCCGTCCCCCACGGCCTCGCCCGGCTCTGCGGGGACCGGGACGAGCGCGCCGTGCCGGACGGACAGCGGGATCCGCTTCAGCGGCACGGAGACCGTGACGTACCGGCCGCCGGCCTTCAGACCTGGCTGACGGGCAGGCACGGCACGCCGGAGGCGCTGAACGACGCCCGCGCCCGCCTGCTGGGCCTGGAACCCGCCCCCGTGAAGCTCGTACGGCGGGGCGACCGGCTGTTCGCGATCGACCGCGGCGGCGGCCGGCGGGGCACCGCCGGACCGCGTCTGTCATCGGATGGTTACGCTGTGCACAAGGTGCAAGCGGATGTCTAGCGGGGTGCAATGATCCACTGACACGATCGGGACTGCTTTCCGAGGAGGCTCTCGTGCGTCGTTCCGTTCCTCTGGCACTCACTGTCGCGATCTTCGCGCTGTCAGGGACCCTGATCTCCCCGGCCCAGGCGGAGGCCGGGCCCTGCAGGCCCGGCCAGGGCCCCAACCTGCGCGGCAGGGATTTCACCAAGGGCGCCTCGCTCCCCTACAGCCTGCGCTGCGCGGACCTGACCAAGGCCAAGCTGAACGGCGTGGACCTCACCCAGAAGGACCTGACCGGGGCGATCCTGCGCGGCGCCGTCCTCAAGCAGGCCGATCTCACCCAGGCCACGCTGAAATACGCCGACCTGCGCGGCGCCGATCTCACCGAGGCCGACCTCGGCCAGATGCACGCCGACCACGCCGACCTGCGTGGCGCGATCATGGTCGACGCCGAGGCCGGGCAGGCGGAGTTCCCGCACGCCGACCTGACCGGGGTGGCGCTGACCCGGGCCGAGCTGACCCAGGTCGACTTCACCAACGCCAAGCTGATCGACGCCGACCTCAACGAGAGCACCCCGGGCCAGATCAAGGCGCGCAAGGCCGACTTCACCCGGGCCAAGCTCCACGAGGCCAAGATGGGCCAGGCCAACCTGCGCAACGCGACGTTCAAGGACGCCGACGTGAGCGAGGCCGTGTTCGTCCAGGCCGAGCTGGACGGGGCCGACTTCACCGGCGCGCTGGTGGAGGGGGCCTCCTTCATCCAGGCCGACGACGCGGACCTGACCGGCGCCAGGGGCACCCCGACGGGCATCAGCCTGCCGGTCGGCCCGATCTCCCCCGACACCGACCGCGCCCAGGACGACACGGCCGCGACGCCGGACACCGGGCGGACCGGGAGCGGTGTCCCGTCCGTCGGGCTCGTCATGGTGGTGGTCAGCGCCCTCGGCCTGGCCGTCACGGTGGTGATCTGGGGGATCAGCGCCCAGCGGCGGAGCAGGCGGGGCGCCCGGTTCGCGCTCCTGCTGCGCGGCGCCGAGGAGGACGTCACCCGGCTGGGCGAGGAGATCGACCAGCTCGACTACGAGTTCCAGGTCAGCGGGCGCGGCGCGGTCAGCGGCGAGCAGGACTGGCGGCACGCGCTGGACGCCTACGAGGCGGCCAAGAGGGCGCTGGCCGTGGCCCGGCGGGAGGAGGAGCTGCACTCCGTGGCGGCCGCCGTACAGGACGGCAGGAACGCCCTGGGACGGCTCCGGGTCAGATCCCGCTAGGGGTCGTCGGCTGCATCAGGCGGCGGGCCGCCTCGGTGATGGAGCCCGACAGCGCGGGATAGACCGCGAAGGTGTGGGCGAGCTGGTCCACGGTGAGCCGCTGCTGGACGGCCACCGAGACCGCCAGGATCAGCTCGGACGCGCCGGGGGCGACCACGACGCCACCGAGGATGATGCCGGTGTGCGGGCGGCAGAACAGCTTCACGAAGCCGTCGTTGAAGCCCTGCATCTTGGCGCGGGCGTTGGTGGCCAGCGGCAGCTTGACCACGTTGGCCTCGATCTCGCCGGCCTCGATCGCCTTCTGGGCGACGCCCACGGCGGCGATCTCGGGGTCGGTGAAGATGTTGGAGGCCACGGTGGCCAGGCGGAGCGGCTGCACGGCCTCGCCGAGCGCGTGCCAGACCGCGATCCGGCCCTGCATGGCGGCGACCGAGGCGAGCATCAGCACGCCGGTGCAGTCACCGGCCGCGTAGACGCCGGGCGCGGAGGTGCGCGAGACCTTGTCCACCTGGATGAAGCCGCCCCGGTCGAGGGTGACCCCGGCCTCCTGGAGGCCGATCCCGGCGGTGTTGGGGATCATGCCGACCGTCATCAGGCAGTGGGTGCCCTCGGCGGTCCTGCCGTCCTCCAGCGTGACGACCACGCCGTCGGCGGTGCGCTTGACCGACTCGGCCCGGGAGCGGCCCATGACGTTCATCCCGCGGCGGCGGTAGACCTCTTCGAGGACCTCGGCGGCGTCGGCGTCCTCGTTGGGCATCATCCGGTCGCGCGAGGACACGAGCGTGACCTCCGAGCCCAGGGAGCGGTAGGCGCCCGCGAACTCCGCGCCGGTGACACCGGAGCCGACCACGATGAGGTGCTCGGGCAGCTCCTCCAGGTCGTACATCTGACGCCAGGTGAGGATGCGCTCCCCGTCCGGCTCGGCGCTGGGCAGGATGCGCGGGGTCGCGCCGGTCGCCACGATGACCACGTCGGCCCGGATCGTCCGGTCACCGGCCCTGACCACCTGCGGGTCGACCAGCCGCCCGGCGCCCCGGACCACCTCGACCCCCTCGGCGGCCAGCCGCGCGGCGATGTCGGCGGACTGCGCCTGGGCCAGCTCCTTCACCCGCTTGTTCACCAGCGGCATGTCGGCGATGACGCCGCCGACGTCGCCGTCGGGACCGCCGGTGAAGTGCACGCCGAGCATGCTGGCGTCGAGCAGCGCCTGCTTGCGCACGGAGGTGGCGATCAGCGTCTTGGACGGCACGCAGTCCGTCAGCACGCAAGCCCCGCCGGGACCGTCCTGTTCGACCACGGTCACCTGTGCGCCAAGTTGCGCGGCCACCAGCGCCGCCTCGTATCCGCCAGGCCCGCCACCGATGATCACGATCCTCGTCACGTACCCCATTCTCCCGCATCCCCGGACCAACCATCCATTGGGTCCCCCTCCGGAACCGCGTGAACCCCTGCGGGCACAGAAGAAATCGACGGGACGCCGAGGCGGAGCGGGCGTCTGGCCGATCTTCGATTAATGTTGGATGCCGTGCCTGTCTACGCCGCCTACGGCAGCAACATGGACCCGAAGCAGATGGCCCAGCGGGCCCCGCACTCTCCCATGCGAGGGTCGGGCTGGCTTCAGGGCTGGCGCCTGACGTTCGGCGGGAACGACCTCGGCTGGGAGGGGGCGCTCGCCTCCATCGTCGAGGATCCCGACGAACAGGTCTTCGTCGTCCTCTATGACGTGCCCGAATGGGACGAGACCTCCCTCGACCAGTGGGAGGGCGCGGCCCGCGGCCTCTACCACAAGGTCAGGCTCCGCGTGCAGACCCTGGAGGGCGAGGTCGTCGCCTGGTTCTACGTGCTCGACGGCTACGAGGGCGGCCTGCCCTCCGCGCGCTACCTCGGCATCCTCGCCGAGGCGGCCGAGCACGCCGGCGCCCCCGACGACTACGTCAAGGACCTGCGCAGCCGTCCCTGCAAGTCTCTCGGGGGCTGACGGAGGCCGCCGGTCCCGGCGCGGGCGTCCCGGCGCCCGGCCGGGATGTCGCGCGGCCCGATCCGGGAAGAACGGCGAGTACGCTCTGCAACGTGAGCAATGACCCTTATGCACTCGCCGCCGGAGCCGCGACCGCGCTGAAGAGCGCTGTCGGAGTTGAGTCGTTCGACGTCGCGCTCGTGATGGGTTCGGGCTGGGTGCCGGCCGCCGACGCGATCGGCGAGACGATCGCCGAGATCCCGGTGACCGAGCTGCCCGGTTTCGCACCGCCCGCCGTGGCCGGCCACGCGGGCAGGATCCGCGCGGTGCGGACCGGGTCGGGCAAGACCGCACTGATCTTCCTGGGCCGCACCCACCTCTACGAGGGACGCGGCGTGGACCCGGTCGTGCACGGGGTGCGGACCGCGATCAAGGCCGGCGTCGGCACGGTCGTGCTGACCAACGCCGCCGGCGGCCTGCGCCCGGAGACCCAGGAGGTCGGCGAGGCGGTGCTGATCAGTGACCACATCAACCTGACCGGCGCCAACCCGATCACCGGGGCCACCTTCGTCGACCTCACCGAGGTCTACTCCCGGCGACTGCGCGACCTGGTCCGCGAGATCGAGCCGTCGATGGCCGAGGGCGTCTACGTGGCCTTCCGCGGCCCGACCTACGAGACGCCGGCCGAGGTCCGCATGTGCCGGATCCTCGGCGGCGACATGGTCGGCATGTCCACCGCGCTGGAGGCCGTCGCGGCCCGCGAGGGCGGCGCCGACGTGCTCGGCATCTCCCTGGTCACCAACCCGGGCGCCGGGCTGGTGGGCGAGCCGCTGAACCACGAGGAAGTGCTGGAGGTCGGCCGCGCCACCGCCGCACGCATGGGCGGCCTGCTGTCCAAGGTCGTCGACAAGCTGTAGGAGACAACCGCGCGGCCCGGCGGGCCGTGGCGGCGGCCGGTGACCGGCCGACGGACGGGCGGGCGACCGCCCGGAGCATGGGGTGACGATGAGCAGCGATCTCGTACGGCTTGCGCAGTCCTGGCTGGCCCAGGACCCGGACCCGGAGACCCGGGCCGAGCTCACCGCGCTGCTGGAGGACGGCGACGCGGGCGCGTTGCGCGAGCGGTTCGGGACCAAGCTGGAGTTCGGCACCGCCGGGCTCCGCGGCGAGCTGGGCGCGGGCCCCAACCGGATGAACCGGGTCACCGTCATGCGCGCCGCCGCCGGTCTCGCCCGGGTCCTCGGCCCCGGGCGGCACGTGGTGATCGGCTACGACGCCCGGCACAACTCCGACGTCTTCGCCCACGACACCGCCGCCGTGCTCACCGGCGCCGGGCTGCGCGCCTCGGTCCTGCCCCGGCCGCTGCCCACCCCGGTGCTGGCCTTCGCCGTCCGCCACCTCGGCGCCGACGCGGGCGTGACCGTCACCGCCAGCCACAACCCGCCCCGGGACAACGGCTACAAGGTCTACTGGGGCGACGGCTCCCAGATCGTGCCGCCGGTCGACGCGGAGATCTCCGCCGCCATCGACGCCGTCGGCCCGGTCTCCGGCCTGCCCCTCGGCTCCCCCGCCGACCCCGCCTGGACCACGCTGGGCGACGACGTCGTGGCCGCCTACCTGGAGGCGGTGACCGCGCTCCCGCTCGGCGACGCCCGTGACCTGCGGGTGGCCTACACACCGCTGCACGGCGTGGGCGGCGCCACGCTGACCGGGGCCTTCCGGGCGGCGGGCTTCGACGTCCCGGCGACCGTCGGGGCACAGGCCGCCCCCGATCCGGACTTCCCCACCGTCGCCTTCCCCAACCCGGAGGAGCCGGGTGCGATGGACCTCGCGCTGGAGCTCGCCCGGAGCACCGGCGCGGACATCGTGCTGGCCAACGACCCCGACGCGGACCGCTGCGCGGTGGGCGTGCCCCTGCCGGACGGCGGCTACCGGATGCTGACCGGCGACGAGGTGGGCGCCCTCCTCGGCGAGCACGTGATCAGGCAGACCTCCGGCGACGGGCGCCTGGTGGCCACCACCATCGTCTCCTCCTCCCTGCTCGGCAAGATCGCCTCCGCGTACGGCGTGCGCTACGCCGAGACCCTCACCGGCTTCAAGTGGATCATGAAGGCCGGAGACGGGCTGGTCTTCGGCTACGAGGAGGCCCTGGGATACAGCGTCGGCTCCGGGTCGGGCCTGCCCGTCCACGACAAGGACGGCATCGGCGCGGCGCTGACCGTCGCCGGCCTGGCCGCCCAGGCCAAGCTCGACGGCCGCACCCTGCTCGACCTCCTCGACGACCAGGCGCGCCGGCACGGCCTGCACGCCACCGCACAGCTCTCGGTCCGGGTGGAGGACCTGTCACTGATCACCGACGCGATGGCCCGTCTGCGCGCCACCCCGCCGGCCGAGCTCGGGGGCCGCGCGGTCGAGTCGGCCGACGACCTGAGCGAGGGCTCCGCGGGCCTGCCGCCCACCGACGGCCTGCGCTACCGCCTGTCCGGCGGCGCCCGCGTCGTCGTCCGCCCGTCGGGCACCGAGCCCAAGCTCAAGTGCTATCTGGAGGTCGTCGTCCCCGTCACGGGGGAGGTCGCCGACGCCCGGGCGCGGGCCGTACGGGACCTCGACGCGCTGAAGGCCGGCCTCTCCGGCGTCCTCGGCCTGTAGCTCCCCGGTTCCCTAGTTAGTCCCCTGGTCCCCGCCGGAGCGGTCCCCTGGTCGCCGGAGTCCCGGCGGGGGCGGCCGCCACGCGCCGCCGGGCGCGTCACTGCTTGATGTTCTTGCGGAGCGCGGCGTAGTAGATCGCCACCGCCATGCCGCCCACCAGAGCCATCGCCCGGACAGCCGTCCCTCCGGCGCCGAAAACGGCGGCCAGCACCATCACGGCGGCGAAGACCATGGGGACGGCAAGGTCGAGGGTCCTGCGATTCACGATTCTCCCTTTCGACGTAACCGCGCGGCTCCGTCAAACTCTCCGTTTCGACGGAACCGTGCGGTCCGTCGGGCGGACGCGATCTTCCCATAATCCGCCCGAAACTACACATCTCACCACTGATGGAGCACACCGCGGCCGCTCATGGACGGCTCAGGCCCTCGCGGCGGGCGCGGACCCGGCGGCGTCCGGCGTTCAGCGCGGCAGCGCCGGACCGCCCCGGTAGCCGAGCATGGCGTCGTAGAGGTCGGTCCGGCGGTCCCTGAGCAGGTCGTTGAGCTCGTTCCACACCGGCGCGCTACGCGCGGAGACCAGGTCGACATCGGCGAACAGGATGTCCTCCCGCTCGTGGCCGGCGACCGCGCCGAGCGGCCGGCCGCCCGTCCCGACGATCATCGAGCAGCCGATGAACTCCGTTCCCCGCTCGGTGCCCACGCGGTTGGCGGCGGCGACGAACACGTTGTTGACATGGGCGGCGGTCATCGTCAGGTAGTTGGCCATGCACCTGCCGGACTCGTCGAAGCGCGGCTGCGAGGTCGACACCCAGTTGTTGATGCTGCAGAGGATGTCGGCGCCCTGCTGGGCCAGGAGCCTGGGCACCTCGGGGAACCAGTTGTCCCAGCAGATCAGCAGCCCGATGCGGCCGATCGGCGTCTCGAACACCGGGTATCCCTCGTCGCCCGGGGTGAACCACAGCTTCTCCCGGTGCCACAGATGCGTCTTGCGGTAGCGGCCGATGTAACCGTCCGGCCCGACCAGGACGGCGGTGTCGTACAGGCGCGCGCCCTCACGCTCCACCAGGCCCGCGACGACGTACACCTCGCGCTCACGGGCGAAGGACTCCCAGGCCGCCACGGTCTCGCCGTCGGGGACCCGCTCGGCGTGCGCGTAGACCTCGGCGCGGGTCTCGAACGAATACCCGGTGGTCGCCAGCTCGGGCAGCACCACCAGGTCCGCCCCGCCGTCGGCGGCCTGGGTCGCCGACCGCAGGGCACGGGCCATGTTGTCCTTGCGGCTGTCCACCCCGACCCGCGGAT
Organism: Streptosporangium sp. NPDC003464; assembly: GCF_053588315.1. Taxonomy (NCBI): domain Bacteria; kingdom Bacillati; phylum Actinomycetota; class Actinomycetes; order Streptosporangiales; family Streptosporangiaceae; genus Streptosporangium; species Streptosporangium sp. NPDC003464. The sequence goes on from NZ_JBSFPS010000208.1 coordinate 11,131, forward strand.
CGAGCTGGACCACGGCGACACGGACGGGACTCACCGGCCGGGGGGCGGTCCTCTCTTCGGTCCGGTGGCTGTGGTCTTCGGTCATCTGTGCCTCTTCTCCGTCCCGCCCGCGGGGTCAAGCGCAGATCTGGAGCGTGAACCCGGACGTCTGGGCTGTGGTCTGGGCATCCTGCGGCGTAGGACACCTCCCGTCAAGGTCCGGGACACGCCCCGACGGGAAAGGCGGACACCTCGTGGCCGGCAAGGCGAGATCGGCAACGCCGCAGTCGATCGCGGATCAGCTCGGACTGCACGTCTCCACCGTCTCCACCGTGTCCCACGTCCCCTCGACCCCGGAGCCCCGCCGGGCCGGTCAGGAGACGACTGCGGCCACACCGGTCCGGTCAGGAGGCGACGGCGGCCACGACCACCAGGGCGACCGCGGCCAGCAGGGCGCCCAGGGCGGCCGGAGCCCAGGTGACCTTCATCCGCCCGGCCCCGGTCGCCGGCTCACCGGCCGGCCCTGCGGGTCCGGTGGCACCGCCGGCCTCCGCGGCCTGTCGTCCGGCGGATCCGGCGGTCGCCCGCCTGGCGGCCTCGGCGCGCTCGGTGATCTGCTCGGCCACCCAGTCGGCGTGGGTCTTGCCCGCCAGCGCCTCGGCCGCGGCCTGCTCCCCCTTCGAGCGCGCCGGCTCGGTCCGGTAGCGGCCACCGGTGCCGGCGGGGTTGCTGCGCCGTACGGCCGCCGCCCGCTCGCGGGCCGAGGTCTGCGGCGTCCAGCAGCGGACGCTCCCGTCGCCGGATGTGATCTTGATCGCGTGGGAGACCGTGACCTCCTCCACCCCCTCCCACGGAACGAAGGTGTTCCTGAGCGGGTTGCGGACCAGCACGCCGTCCTCGGCCAGGACGACCGCCGGGCGCAGGCAGGTGATGAAGACCAGCGCGGTCAGCACCCCCAGCACCGCGGCGGCGACCAGCGAGGACGGCCCGCTGTAGCGGACGGTCAGGTCCACCGCGTTGCCCGCGGCGAACGCCATCCAGATCCAGCCGAGGATCAGCGCGGCCCTCGACCGGAACACCTGCTTCATCGAGTTCGCTCCACTCGTGCCGGCCCGCTCACGCCTGCCACTTGAGCCGCGCGAATCCGGGCTTGATGACGCCGTTGATGAGGGCCAGCCGCTCGTCGAACGGCAGGAACGCCGACTTCATGGCGTTGATCGTGAACCACTGCAGGTCGTCCCAGCCGTAGCCGAACGCCTCGGCCAGCTTGGCGAACTCCTCGGAGACGGAGGTGCCGCTCATCAGCCGGTTGTCGGTGTTGACCGTGACCCGGAAGTTCAGCCGGCGGAGCAGGCCGATCGGGTGCTCGGCGATGGAGGTCGCGGCGCCGGTCTGCAGATTGGAGGTCGGGCACATCTCCAGCGGGATCCGCTTGTCGCGGACGTAGGCCGCCAGCCGGCCGAGCTTGGCCTCGCCGTCGCCGGTCACCGCGATGTCGTCGATGATCCGGACCCCGTGGCCGAGCCGGTCGGCGCCGCACCACTGGATCGCCTGCCAGATCGACGGCAGGCCGAACGCCTCACCGGCGTGGATGGTGAAGTGGGCGTTCTCGCGCTGGAGGTATTCGAAGGCGTCGAGGTGCCGGGTGGGAGGGTAGCCCGCCTCGGCGCCGGCGATGTCGAAGCCCACCACGCCGACGTCGCGGTAGCGGACCGCGAGCTCGGCGATCTCCATGGACCTGGCCTGGTGGCGCATCGCGGTGAGCAGCGTGCCCACCCGGATGCCGCGCCCCTGCGAACCGGCCCGGAAACCCTCCTGCACGGCCTCGATCACCTCTTCGAGGCTGAGGCCCGCGGAGGTGTGCTGCTCGGGCGCGTAGCGCACCTCGGCGTAGACCACGCCGTCGTCGGCCAGGTCCTCGGCGCACTCGGCGGCGACCCGGACGAGCGACTCTCGTGTCTGCATGACGCCGACCGTGTGATCGAAGGTCTCGAGATAGCGCTCCAGCGAGCCGGAGTCGGACGCTTCCCGGAACCAGGCCCGCAGGCCGTCGACGTCGGTCGAGGGAAGTCTGTCGTAGCCCGTCTCGCGGGCCAGTTCGACGATGGTCCCAGGCCGCAGGCCACCGTCGAGGTGATCGTGGAGCAACACCTTGGGGGCCCGGCGGATCTCCTCAAGAGCGGGTAGCTGACTCATCTCATCACCTTACCGTCGGGCCGCCGTATCACCGGGTGTACGGCCGGCGCTCTCGCGGGCGGTCGTGGCCGCGAGCCGGCCGGCGCCGCCTCACCCGGCGCCCGCGACCGCCGTGGCGGAGGAGGGCCGCCCGTGACCGCGGCGCGGACCGCGCGGCCGCCGCGCGTCATTCCTCGCGGTTGACGGACTCGGGGGAGAAAGCGGGCAGGCAGACGGCGACGTATTCGGCACCCTCGGGGCCGCAGCTGTAGCGGATCTTCTCGCCCGGCTCGCTCACGAACGCCTGCCCGGCGTTGACCTCGGTCGTGCCCTCCGCGTGCTCCACGACGACCGTGCCCTTGAGCACCAGCGTGTATTCGCCGAACTCCGGCGTCTGGGCCGGCTCGTCCCACCCGGCGGGGGCCCTCATGTGCGCGATCGAGATGCCGCTGTCACCGCTGTTGACCCTGCCGACGTATTCGTCGATCGTCTTGCCGCCCGGGACCGGGATCCGCGTCGCGCTGTCGATTTTGCGTACCATCGGACCAGTCTGTCATCGGTCTCGGCGGGCTCGCGCCCAGTGCGCTCGGGTTCAGTCGCCCGGGTTCAGTGCCTTGGGCTCCGTGGACTCGGGCTGAGTGCCTTGGGCTCCGTGGGCTCGGGCTGAGTGCCTCGGGCCCCGTGGGCTCGGGTTCAGTGGGCGACGTCGACGACCAGCCGGCTCGGGTTCTTGTGCTCCGTCACCCGGAAGGCCGCCCGGTGGTCCAGGACGATGCCCACCCCCACCACGGCCTCGAAGTCACCGGTCTTGGCCACCTGCCGCACGTTGCCCAGCCCGGCCTGGAAGATCGGCCCGCCTGCCCAGCTCGGGCTGCCCGAGCGGTTGTGCGCGCTGGCCGGGCTCAGCGACACCTGGAGGTAGGCGCCGCCCTTGACGTCGATCGGCTCGCCGGACCCGTCCTGGACGAGCTCGGGGACCCACCGCACGCTGTATCCCGGCACGTTCCCCTTCAGGTCGATCACCACGCGGTCGAATCCGCCGTGCCCGGCGAAGCGCACGCCGGTGACGGTCGGCGTCCCGTCGACGGCCCGCTTGACCTCGACCTCCTTGGTGCTCGTCGGAGGTTTCGGGGCCGCCCGCCCCGGGGTGGAGGACGAGGTTCCCGGCGACGACGTGGGCTGGGGCTGCGCGGCCGAGGACGCGGGGGCGGCCGAGGACGCGGAGGAGAGGTCCTCCGGTGCGACGGAGCCGCATCCGGCGGCGGACAGGACGAACGGGACAAGGGCGAGGACGAGGTGGGTGCGCTTCATGATGGCCTCCTGGGTCGTTAGATGCCCCGCGCCCGGGAGTGGTTCACCCGATGGCCGAGATCGACCGGATCCCGATCGCGGCAGCCGGATCCGGACCGCGGCGGCGTGCCGGGGCAGGGGTCAGGATCCGGCCGGGAGCCGGGAGGGCGGCACACGACGAGGCCGCCGCGGGACCCGGATCCCCGCGGCGGCCGGCCGTCGTGCCGCGCGGGGCCCGTGTCCCCCGTACGGCGCGCGAGTGTCGTCAGACCGTCTCCAGCACCTTCTCGTCCTCGACGGCGACGGCCGTACGGGGGCGGCGCAGGCCGGTGAGGGCGATCACCAGGCCGACCAGCCCGAGGATCCCGGAGACCGTGATCGCGGCGTGGAAGCCGTCGAGCGGGTCGGCGCTCGTGCTGGAGGTGAGCACCGCCGTCACGATGGCCAGCACGACCGCACCGCCGACCTGTCCCGAGGTGTTGAGCAGGCCCGAGGCCAGTCCCTGCTCGTCGTCCGCGACGCCGTTGGTGGCCTGGATGTTCAGCGACGGGAAGGACAGGGCGAAGGCGATGCCCAGCAGGACCATGCCGGGGATGATGAGCGTGGCCAGGCTGGGGCTGCCGTCCACCCGCAGGAAGAAGGCGTAGCCGGCGGCCAGTGCGGCCGAGCCGATCACGATCAGCCGGGCGGTGCCGAACCGGTCGGCCAGGCCGCCCATCTTGGTGGACGTCACGGCCACCAGCAGTCCGGCGGGCAGGAACGCCAGGGCGGTCTCCAGGGCCGACCAGTGCAGGAAGTTCTGGAAGTACTGCATGGCCACGAACTGGAAGCCGACGTAGGAGCCGAACAGGATCACCAGGCCGAGGTTGGCCCGGACGATCGGGCCCGAGCGCAGGATGCCGAGCCGGACCAGCGGGTGCTTGACCCGCTGCTCGGCCAGCACGAACACCGCCAGCAGGACCGCTGCGGCCACCAGGGTGGCGATCGTGCGGACCGAGCCCCAGCCCACTTCGGGGGCCTCGACCACGGCGAACACCAGCAGCAGCATCGAGGCGGTGATGGTCACCGCGCCGATGAGGTCGTAGCCGCCCTCGGCCCTCTCCTCGTGGTGCTTGGGCAGGAACCGCAGGGCCGCCGCCAGCGCGATGATCGCGACGGGGACCGGCATGAGGAAGGTCCAGCGCCAGCCGAGCTCGGTCAGGAATCCCGAGATGACCAGGCCCAGGGAGAAGCCGCTGGCGCCGGAGGCGGTGAAGATGCTGAGGGCCCTGTTGCGGGCCGGGCCCTCGGCGAAGGTGGTGGTGATGATGGACAGCGCGGCGGGGGCGGTGAACGCGGCGCTGATCCCCTTGATGAAGCGGGCGGCGATCAGCAGCGTGCCGTCGCTGACCAGACCGCCGAGCAGAGAGGCCACGGCGAAGACCGCCAGTGCGGCCAGGAAGACCCTGCGCCGCCCGAGCAGGTCGGCGGTGCGGCCCCCGAGCAGGAGCAGACCGCCGTATCCGAGCACGTAGCCACTGACCACCCACTGCAGGGAGGAGGTGGACAGGCCGAGGTCGGCCTGGATGGACGGCAGGGCGACGCCCACCATCGAGACGTCGAGTGCGTCGAGGAAGACGACAGCGCAGAGCACTGTGAGCGCGGCCCAGAGGCGCGCGTCCCAGCGCCCGTCGTGGGAGGGGTTCATGGGGGGCAACAATACATGCAGATGCATTTAATGCAACCGAATTTAATTCACGTGCATTTAATGCCTGTACATGGTAAGATCCGCGGCATGAGCGAGGAGTACGCGGTCCGCGCATGGCGAGAGGTGCTGGCCAAGCACGCCGCGACCGCCTGCGCACTGGAACGCGAGCTCTCCGAGAGACACCAGCTCGGCATGAGCGAGTTCGAGGTCCTGGAGCGGATGGTCGAGGGCGGCCAGGAGAAATACCGGGTTCAGGAGGTGGCCGACGCGGTCCACCTGAGCCAGAGCGCGTGCTCACGGCTGATCGCCCGCCTGGAGAAGTCAGGGCTGGTGCGCCGGGGGATGTGCGAGGCCGACCGGCGGGGCGTCTTCGTCCTCATCACCGACGAGGGCCGCGCCCGTCACGCGGCGGCGCTGCTCACCCACCGCGCCGTGCTGACGGACATCTTCACCTCCGGGCAGCCCGACCGGCCCTCGTGCTCCAGCCCCGCCGAAGCGCGGGCCTGAGCGGCCCGGCCGGTCCACACGGCACGGACGGCACACACCACGGCCCGCGCGGCCCAGGCCGGACCACCGGACGGCGCGCAACCGGCCCAGAGTCGACCCGCACCGGACATCCAGCCGGTCCAGGCCGGACCCGCACCGGGAGCCCGGCCCTGAGCGGCCCGGGCCGGCTCGGAAGAGGAGCGGCGGACCGGCGCGGGGCGGCGCTCAGGCGGTGACGCGGTCGATGACCAGCGGGAGCAGGCCGGGGTCTGCGGTCTCGCCGACCGCGTAGGCGCCCTCCAGCGCGGCGAGCGCCCGCTCGAAGCGGGACGTCTCGTCGGCGTGCAGGGTCATCAGCGGCTGCCCCTGACGGACCAGGTCACCCGGCCTGGCGTGCAGCATGATGCCCGCGCCGAAGGACACCGGGTCCTCCTTGCGCTCCCGGCCCGCGCCGAGCCGCCAGGCGGCCAGGCCCACGCCGTACGCGTCGAGCCTGGTCAGCACGCCGGACGAGGGCGCGGTGACCTCCAGCGTCTCGGCGGCCCTGGGCAGCAGGGCGTCCGGGTCGCCGCCCTGGGCACCGATCATCCGGCGCCAGACGTCCATCGCCGAACCGTCCTTCAGCGCCTGCTCCGGGTCCTTGCCCCCGGACAGGCCGGCGGCCTGCAGCATCTCCCGCGCCAGCCGCACCGTCAGCTCGACCACGTCGGCCGGCCCGCCGCCGGCGAGCACCTCGACCGACTCGGTGACCTCCAGGGCGTTGCCCACGGCCCGCCCCAGCGGCCGGTCCATGGCGGTCAGCAGCGCGACGGTGTTGACCCCGGCGTCGGTGCCCAGCTCGACCATGGTCGTGGCCAGCTCGCGGGCCTGGTCGACAGTCTTCATGAAGGCGCCGGAGCCGACCTTGACATCCAGCACCAGCGCCCCGGTGCCCTCCGCGATCTTCTTCGACATGATCGAGGAGGCGATCAGCGGGATCGACTCGACGGTGCCGGTGACGTCGCGCAGCGCGTAGAGCTTCTTGTCGGCCGGGGCCAGCCCGTCGCCGGCCGCGCAGATGACCGCGCCGGCCTTGCCCAGCACGTCGAGCATCCCCTCGTTGGACAGGGACGCCCGCCAGCCCGGGATCGACTCCAGCTTGTCGAGGGTGCCGCCGGTGTGGCCCAGCCCCCGGCCGGACAGCTGGGGCACGTAGCCGCCGCACGCGGCGACCAGCGGGGCCAGCGGCAGCGTGATCTTGTCACCGACGCCGCCGGTGGAGTGCTTGTCGGTGGTCCGGCCGGGCAGCGCCGACCAGTCCATCCGGGACCCGGACCGGATCATGGCCTGGGTCCACTCGGCGATCTCCCGCCGGGTCATGCCGTTGAGCAGGATCGCCATCGCGAGGGCGGACATCTGCTCGTCGGCGACGGCCCCCCTGGTGTAGGCGTCGATCACCCAGTCGATCTGCTCGGCCGACAGCTCCCGGCCGTCCCGCTTGGTGACGATGACGTCGATCGCGTCCATGATCAGGCCCCCCGGCTCAGGTCATCGGGTCCGAAGGCGTACGGCAGGATCTCCGCCATCGGCTTGGGCCCGTCCACGGTCTCCACCAGCAGCGTGTCGCCGCCGAACTCGTACAGCAGCTGACGGCACCGCCCGCACGGCATGAGCAGCTCCTCGTGCCCGTCCACGCAGGTGAAGGCGGTCAGCCGGCCGCCACCGGTGGCCTGGAGCGCCGACACCAGCCCGCACTCCGCGCACAGCCCGACGCCGTAGGAGGCGTTCTCCACGTTGCAGCCGGACACGATCCGCCCGTCGTCCACCAGCGCGGCGGCGCCCACCGGGAACTTGGAGTAGGGGGGACGTGCGTGAGGCGCTCGCGCGGGCCGTTCGGCCAGAAGGCGCAGGGCCAGATGTTGTTCTTGAGGGGGCCGAAGAGGGGGTGGCGCGTACGGC
>NZ_JBSFPS010000209.1:0-18666 GCF_053588315.1 Streptosporangium sp. NPDC003464
CTCAGCCGGGGCCGAGCCCCAGGCGGGCACTCGGTCGGCAACCTGCTCGGCATCCGCGGGGGCATGGCCGGCGTCGATCAGACGGGGGATGAGGACCGAGCCGTTCTGGCCGCCGCAGCGCAGCCCCGGCCGGGTGGTGTCCGTCATCGAGTAGGAGCCGCCGGAGCCGGAGGTCTGGATGGTCACCGGGTTGCCGTTGTAGAAGCTGTTGCCGGTACCGGCGCGGACGTCGTCGTAGGAGTCCACGACCGACCCGTCGAGGGCGTCGACGAAGACGTGCAGGACGCTCGGGGCCTCCTTCGTGGCGCCGGTGACGACCACCTCCCAGGCGAGCTTGGCCTGTTTGCCGGCCGCGTGCACGACCAGCCGGGGGGTGCTCACGCTCTCCACGGTCGCCAGCCTGCCGCGGGCGGTGACGGCCGCGGTGGCGGCGTCGATCTTGCTCTTGACGCCCACCTTGATCTCGGCGCGCTGGCCCGAGGCCACCGAGCCGACCTCCTGGCCCGTCCTGTCGGTGGTGACGACCACGTCACCGCCGTAGACGGGCAGCCCGCGGTGGGTCCGCGAGTAGGTCAGGTACTGCAGGCCGCGGGTACCCGCGACGGTGTTCGTCAGCGTGAACTCGTCCTGAGCTCCCTTGAACAGGGCCTCGGACCTGGCGGCGAGGGCGCCGTCGGCGCTGGAGATCGCGCGCTTGCGTGATTCGGGGTCCGGCGGCGCGAACGCCGGCGGATCCAGGGATATGGTGCGGGCGGCGGTGCCCGCGGGGGCTGTGGCGGCGCCGGCGGCGCTCACCACCGAGGTCGCGGTCATGGCGACGGCAGCCAGTGCGGCGACGGCGCCCAGTCTGACCTTGGGATTCACGCGGGGTGACTCCTCTCGGTGTCCCTTGGGGGGTTAGAGGGATGCAAGGAGCCCTGACGGTTTGGGCTGGACCAAAGCTGACACCGTGACTGCGGGGCGAGTACCCCACGAAATTGCATAACTTCGCGATATAGGCGGCTACACAGGTGGTGACAGCGGCAGATGGCGCCTCAGCCATGACGCGTAGACGGGGGCCCGCCGTACCTCGGCCCAGTAGGTCTTGGTGACCGCCTGGACCAGGTCGGGACCGTGCCGGGCGACCGGCCCGTGCTCGGTCCAACCGATCATGTGGCGGAAGCGCAGCGGGGTCCCGGCGAGCGGCCGGATGACGATCCCCGGGTAGCCCTTGCTGGTCGCCTGGAACATGCCCACGCACCGGGCGGAGGAGATGAGGTCGATGGCGAGACTGAGGTCGGCGGAGTAGGCGATCTTCGGGGCGAAGCCCTGCCGGGCGCAGGCGGCCCAGAAGTGTTCGCGGTGCCCGGACTCGGCCAGCGCGTGCAGGCTCCAGTCCTCGTCGGCGAGGTCCCGCAGCTCGATCTCCTCCCGCTGGGCGAGCGGGTGGGACACGGCCAGCCCGACGAAGATCGGCTCTACGGCCACGCCCGCGTAGACCACGCCGGGGGGCGGCGAGAGCTCGTGCCCCGGATAGTCGCCGAGGGTGGCGAGTTCCAGGCGCTCGGACTCCAGCAGTCCGGGCAGCAGGTCCATTGCCTCTTCGGTGCGGACGGTGATGTCGGCGCCGGCCAGCAGCTCGTTAAGGCATTTAATAACATTTATCGCTAGATGGCTGGACATACAGCCCAGCCGAATCCGGAGTTTCTCCGCGGTCTGCTCGGCGTAGCGCATGCCGTCCCGTCGCAGCTCGTCGAAGGCGGGCAGCAGTGACCGAGCCCTGATCAGCACCCAGGTGCCGAGCTGCGTGGGCTGCGCCCCCTGCCGGCCCCGCTCGAACAGTGGCCCGCCGAACATCCGCTCGATGCGGCGCAGCTGCGTGGCGAGCGCGGGCTGCGACATCTTGAGTGCGGTTGCCGCCTTGGAAATGCTGCCCGAGTCGGCGATCGCACAGATTGCTCGTAAATGACGCACTTCTAGGTCCACACCGAAAGGTTAATAGTAAAGAATCTTTCCGGTAAGACCCAAGTTTCGGGATGCCCTCCACGGCCCGGCGCCGGTACCCGCGGTCCGTCACCGATGCGGCGAACGTGCCGGGAGCGGAGGCGGGCGACCCGGCCGAGCGGGTGATCCGGGCACGCGATCCCCCGAGGAGATCAGGGCCCGTCCGGAAGGGCGTCCCTCACCCGGAGGCGTGCTGCCAGTAGGGGTCGCGGTAGAGCACGACGGTGGTGCCGCGGAGCAGCTCGTCCGGGGCGGAGACCAGGACCAGCTCGCCCGCGGCTTCGAGCTGGCGCAGGACGTCGCGTACGCGGGGGCCCACGGGCAGGCGGCCGACCGGCAGGCCGAGGGCGGCGCGGACCGTGTCGGCGACCCGGGAGAGCTGGAACGGCCCGGTGAAGGGGGCGATCAGCGTGCGGACGAGGTCGACGGTGATCATGGCCTCGGCCTCGACGTAGGCGAGCTCCCAGGTGAGCTGTGCCTTACGGCGGCCGGTCCCGGCGCAGGCCGTGCACTCCTGGGAGAAGCCCGGCACGATCTCCTCGATGGTCGAGCCCAGGCACGTGGTGCACTGGTTGGTCTCCGCCGCGTGCGACTCCGCGGCCTCCCGGTCCGCCAGATGCTTGCCGCACAGGCACAGGTAGAGACGGAATCCGCCGCGGACCAGGGTGAGATCGTCGGCGTCGTCGGGGATCTCTTCCCACAGCGCGGTGATCGTGTGCTTCATCATGGTTGTGCGACTCTATCCATCCTGGCCGCCGCCGCGCAGTTCGACCGGGACCAGCCGCATCGGAGCGCTCCACAGCCATTCCTCGGTGACGTAGGTGGCGGTCAGGAGCGTCATCAGGGCCAGGATGCGCTCCATGGAGGTCGAGGGGTGCGCGCCGCAGTCGCCGAAACGGCACATCCACAGCTCGAACAGGCTGTCCTCGCTGAGCTGGTCGTAGACCGAGGGGCGGGCGACGCAGAAGCCGTCCCGCCAGATGTCGACCGAGGTGCCGGCGAGCGGGAAGGCGCCGGCCAGGACCCCGCCGCCGGTGGTGGCCAGCCGGGCGACGCCGTCGTGGACCGGCAGGACGCCCTCGGTCTGGATGAGCGCCACCCCGCCCCCGGGCGGGGTGGCGACCCGCAGGAGCTCGACGGGCGAGGCGTGCTCGGCCTCCCGGAGCGCGCCGGCCTCCACCGGCGGGCAGCGCCCGGGGTCGGCCCCCAGGCGGCGGATGACCTCGTCCTCCTCCACCCCGCCGACGAAGGCGATGCAGAACCCCTCGCTGTAGTCCTCGTAGGAGAACATCATCTCGTCGACGGTGTCCTGGAGCTCGCGGAGCCGCGGGCTGACGCGGGGGGCTCCCGGGAGGGGGACGAACAGGTCCGCGAGGTCGGTGAAGAGAGCCTGGAGACCGGCGGAGCGCCCGGCGATGCACGGCCGCCAGGGGTCGGCGCCCGCGGCGAGCAGGAGCCGGACGGCCTCGTCCTGGCCGTGGCGCACGGCCTCCCACAGCGGGGTGGCGCCGTAGCTGTCGGCGGGGTCCACCTCGGCACCCGAGGCCAGGAGCAGCTCGATCACCTTGACCGCTCCCTCCTGGGCGGCCTGGTGCAGGGGCGTCGAGCGGAGCCAGAACAGCCGCTGGCCGGGGTCGAACCCGTCGGCCAGCCGTTCCCGGATCTCCGCCAGGTTGGTGTCACTCCAGGCGCCCGTGCCGCCGACCCACTCGTTGTCGCTCACAGTCATCCCAATCTTGTTGTGCTGAGTGGATCAAATCAGTCGAAGGTGACATTTTCGATCAAAGCCATACGTGACAGCCGGTCGGAGACGCGGGTCGTCTCCGGGAGGCGGTAGTGAGGGGTCAGGGCGAGGACGTTGTGGCAGGCCGTGTCGAGGTCGACGCGGTGGCCGACGGAGACGAAGACCGGTTTGACGCCGTGCCGGGTGCGGAGCACGCGGCCGACGACGTCGCCGTCCAGGGTCAGATCGGTCCACGAGCCCCGCTCGGGCGCGGGGTCGGGGTAGGAGCCGACGAAGGCGGTCTTGCCCACGCCGATCGTGGGCAGGCCGGTCAGCACGCCCAGATGGCAGGCCAGGCCGAAGCGGCGGGGATGGGCCAGGCCGTACCCGTCGCAGACGATCAGGTCGGGGGCGGCGGTCAGGCGTCCGAGGGCTTCGAGGAGGGCGGGGACCTCCCGGAAGGCCAGCAGGCCGGGGACGTAGTCGAAGGCCACCCTCCCACCGACGGTCACCTGCTCGACGACCTCCAGCGTGGCCCCGTCCAGTACGGCCACCGCCGCCGCGAGCCGTTGCCCGTCGTAGGCCACGTCCACCCCCGCCACCCTGGCCGGCCGGCGGGGACCCGGCCCTGTCAGGTCGAGCAGCGGCCGGAGCTCGTCCTGGATCGCCTCGGCTTCCTGGATGGTGCGGGGATTTTGTGCCTTCATATACACATGATCGCTATTTTTAGAGCATGACGACACATAGCGGGAGTTTGCGGCGTTTGCTGAGGTGGCCGGTGAAGTCGCTGCGGGGTGAGGAACTCCAGGAGGCGCTGCTGGACCACCGGGGGGTGGCCGGCGACCGGGCCTACGCGCTGATCGACGGGCGGGACAACCACGACGGCAAGGTCCTGACCGTGCGGCAGCGCCCGGAGATGCTCCACTGGCGCGCCGCCTACGGGGCGGACGACGCGCCGGAGCTGACCGCTCCGGACGGGACCGTCTGGCGGTGGCACGACCCCGGGACGGCCGGCGAGCTGGCGCGCTCGCTCGGGACGCCGCTGCGCCTGCGCGCGGCGGATGGGCAGCAGGACCGGGCGCTGACCGTGCTGGTCACGTTCGAGGCGTCCCTCGCGGCGCTGGAGGAGGAGCTCGGCTCCCCGGTCGACCTGCTCAGGTTCCGCCCCAACCTGCACCTCGGACTGGACGCGCCCGCTTTCGCCGAGGAGAGCTGGGGGGCCGGCACCACGATCACCGTGGGCGAGGCCGAGCTCGCGGTGACCGGGGCCCACACGGGCCCGTGCATCCGCTGCGCCGTGCCCAGCTGGGATCCCGACGGCCGGCAGCGCTGGCCCGAGCTGCAGAAGTGGTTGATCGGGGAGCACGAGAACAAGTTCGGCATGATCATGCGGGTGACCCGGCCCGGGGCCGTCCGGCCCGGCGACCCGGCGGCCGTCAGCGCGCGGCACGGCTCCTGACCGGGGCCGTCCGGTGCGGGCCCCGAGCGGACCGGCCCGCCGTCCCCGGCCCGTCGCCGCCCGCCCGCGTGCCGGGACTCCGGGGAAACTAGGGTGCGGTGAGCGGAGAGCTTCGGAGATTCGGAGAAAGGGGCCGGACATGTCGGTTCTCGTGGCGTTCAGCGTGACCCCTGTCGGAGTGGGGGAGGACGTCGGTGAGCTCGTCGCCGAGGCGGTGCGGGTGGTGCGCGCCTCGGGGCTGCCGAACCGTACGGATGCGATGTTCACCACGGTCGAGGGTGACGACTGGGATCAGGTGATGAGCGTCGTCAAGGACGCGGTGGCGGCGGTCGAGGCGCGGTGCGGGCGGGTCAGCCTCGTGCTGAAGGCCGATCTGCGCGCCGGTCAGGGCGGCCGGCTGGAGGCCAAGGTGGCCACCGTCGAGCGGCATCTGGCGTAGCCGCCGCGGGGGAGTCCGCCTCCGGCGCGCGGCCCCGGAAGCCCGGTGGTCCACGGGCGGAGGAGGCCGGCGGATCGTGAGTAGTTTGCGCAGATCATCCGACTTTGAAGGAGTATTGCGGGATGGCGGATAAAAGATCGGCGGGACGTCTTCTCGCGGGCGGGCTGGCGCTGGCCGCACTGGGATGGGCGGTGCGGGAGATCCCGGCGGAGCTGGGCGGCCGGGCCGCGGGGGAGCGGCTGGCCCGGATGCGGCGCTCCCCCCGGTTCCGTGACGGCGTCTTCCATAACGCCGTGCCCGGCTCGTACACGCCCCCGGTGGGCAGCCTCCCGGAGATGCTCCGGGAGATGGTCCTCAACCGCGACGGCCGCCGGCCCGTCGGGCCGGTCCCGCTGGTGACCTCCCCGGTCACCCCGCCGTCCGCGGCCGGGCTGAGCGTCGTCTGGTACGGCCACGCCACCACGCTGGTGGAGATCGAGGGGCGGCGCGTCCTGTTCGACCCCGTGTGGAGCGGGCGCGCCTCGCCCTCGCGGCTGGTCGGCCCGCGGCGCTTGCACCCGCTGCCGGTCCCGCTGGCCGACCTTCCGGCGCTCGACGCGATCGTGATCTCCCACGACCACTACGACCACCTCGACCGGGCCACGGTCCGCGCGCTCACCGCCCTGCAGGGCGCGCCCTTCCTGGTCCCCCTGGGCATCGGCGCCCATCTGGAGCGCTGGGGCGTGCCCGCCTCGCGGATCGTCGAGCTCGACTGGGAGGAGGAGACGAGCGTCGCGGGCCTGCGGTTCGTCGCCACCGCCGCCCGGCACTTCTCCGGACGCGCCTTCACCCGCAACGTCACCCTCTGGGGCTCGTGGGTGGTCGCGGGACGGGCCAAGCGGGTCTTCTACGCGGGAGACTCCGGCTACTTCGACGGATACGCGGGCATCGGCGCCGCCCACGGCCCGTTCGACCTCACCCTGATGCCGATCGGCGCCTACAGCCCCGCCTGGCCCGACATCCACATGGACCCGGAGGAGGCGGTCAACGCCCACCTCGACCTGGGCGGCCGGCTGTTCCTGCCCGTCCACTGGGGGACCTTCACCCTCGCCCCCCACCCGTGGGCCGAGCCCGTCGACCGCCTGTGGCGCGAGGCGAAGGCCCGCGACGTCCGTCTCGCGGTCCCCCGGCCGGGAGACCGGGTCGACGTCGACGACGTGCCCCTGGTGGACAGCTGGTGGGAGCTGTTCGGCGCTCCGTGAGCTCAGGCCGTCCGCCCGCCCGGCCAGGCGGGCGGGGTGAGGGTCAAAGGGCCGCCCTCCTCGTGGCCGCCAGATAGTCGTCGACGCGCCGCCGGTCCGGTCCGGCCGGCAGCGCGTCGGCGGCCTCCAGGCCCGCGGCCAGCTCCGTGCGCCATCTCTGGACCTCGGCCCAGGAGACCTCGCCCCGCCGTACGGCCAGCAGCCGGTCGCGGTGCTCGTCCATCCGGACCAGCGGCTCGCCGTGCCGGGCCAGGTGCAGGCCGCTGATCAGCAGCCGGATCATGTGCATGGCCTGCTTCCAGTTGGGGCGCTCGGGATCCAGGCGGCGGAACTGGGCCTCGGCGTATCCGGTGAAGCTCTGGCGGGCGCGCCTGGACACGAAGGCGCTCCGGAGCGCGAGCAGGTCCGCCCCGGCGGGGGAGACGTGCTCGACGATCGGCGACCACAGGCACTCCAGGACCGTCGGGTTGGCCTCCAGCGCGAGGCCGCAGAACCGCTCGACCTCCCAGGAGAACTGCTCCGGCAGCGGCCCCTCGACGTGCGTGGGCGGCTTGGCCAGCCGCCAGAACAGCGGGGTCGGCGCCACGAAGACCCCGCGCCGGTCGACGTCGGAGTCCTCGGTCTCCAGCCCGTAGGCGCGGGAGCCGACCACGACCGACAGCACCAGGTGATCGGGGACGAACCGTACTTCCATCCGTCAAGCGTGCCAGCCCGGCCCCCGCCCCGGACACGGGTTTTCCGGCGCCCGATTTAGGGCGATAGTTCGATTAATTAATGCTTGTCCCTATTTGCCCTTCGATGATTTGGTTGAAAGCCAAATCAAGTCCTCACGAAGTGGTCCCAGGGTGCGAAAGTGATGAGATCCGGCCCACTGCTCCCAATATGATGTTTCGCGGTTTACCGATCCGCGGGCCGGGCTTGACCGCCGCTTTGCGCGGGTGGCCGGGGTGATCCATCTGGGGGGACAGTGCTGGTCTTCGTCGTGCGGGTTGTGAGGTCACCGGGCCCATGAGTTCACCAGCCGACAGCACGAAGATCACCCTCTACGACTACGAACGGTTCAGCCAGCTCGCCGGGCCCATGACCGAACCGGAGCCGGGCCGGCCGTACCGCGTCCAGTACCGCTCCATGCTCGCCAGCGAGCCGCACCGCGTGCGGGCGGTGCTGCTGATGGTCGCCGCGCTCGTCGTGGAGTTCACCATGATGGCCTGGCTGTTGATGCCCGGCCACTGGACGGTGCGGGTCGACCCCTACGGCATGCTCCCGTGGTACATCCCGGTCGCCGACAAGGTCATGCTCGTGGCGATCGCCCTGATCGAGATCTTCCGCCTGGTCAGCGTGGTCTCCAACGTGCACGCCATGCTGGCGGCCAGGGACCCGGTCCCGGTACCGCCCGAGCGCGGCAGCCGGGTGGCCTTCATCACCACCTGCGTGCCCGGCAAGGAACCGCTGGAGATGGTCCGGGAGACCCTGTCGGCGGCCCTGCAGATCCGCCATGACGGCGTGCTCGACGTGTGGCTGCTGGACGAGGGCGACGACCCCGACATCCGCGAGCTCTGCGACTGGCTGGGCGCCCGCCACTTCAGCCGCAAGGGCGTGCCCGAGTGGAACCAGCCCAAGGGCGCCTTCCGGGCCAGGACCAAGCACGGCAACTACAACAGCTGGCTGTCGGCCCACGGCGACGACTACGACTTCTTCGTCTCCGTCGACACCGACCACGTGCCGCTGCCGGAGTTCTGCGAGCGCATGCTCGGATACTTCCGCGACCCGCGGGTGGCCTTCGTGGTCGGCCCCCAGGTCTACGGCAACTACACCGCCGGGGTCACCAAGGCCGCCGAGAGCCAGCAGTTCCTCTTCCACTCCCTGATCCAGCGCGCCGGCAACCTGTACGGGGCGCCGATGTTCGTCGGCACCAACAACGCCGTGCGGATCCGGGCGCTCAAGCAGATCGGCGGCCTGTACGACTCGATCACCGAGGACATGGCCACCGGCATCGAGTTCCACCGCTCCCGCGACCCGCGGACGGGGGAGCGCTGGATGTCGGTCTACACCCCGGACGTGCTCGCCGTGGGCGAGGGGCCGTCGTCGTGGACCGACTTCTTCAGCCAGCAGCTCCGCTGGAGCAGGGGCACCTACGAGACGCTGCTCACCCAGTTCTGGAAGGCGGCGTTCCGGCTGTCGCCCGGACGGCTGTTCAACTACAGCCTGATGGTGACGTTCTATCCGATGTCCGCGCTCAACTGGCTGCTGGCCGGGCTGAGCGCGACCCTCTTCATGGCGGTGGGCGGCTCCGGCGTGACCGTGCCCATGGACGTGTGGCTGATGCTCTACGGCGACGCGGCGCTGCTGCAGGTCATGCTCTACACCTGGAACCGGCGGCACAACGTCAGCCCGCACGAGCCGGAGGGTTCCTCCGGGGTGGCCGGGATGGTCATGTCGGCGCTGTCGGCGCCCATCTACGTGGCCTCGCTGATCGGGGCCGCGCTGCGGCGGCCGAGCAAGTTCGTGGTCACCCCCAAGGGGGACTCGGCCAGCCCCGACCAGCTCGCCACCTTCCGCATCCACCTGTGGTGGGCCGTGATCTTCGGTGGTGGGCTGCTGCTCACCCTCTTCTGGACCGGGCACGTGCACCTGGTCATGACCCTGTGGGTGATTCTCGCCCTTGTGATCTGCCTGGGGCCCCTGGCGACCTGGGCGTGGACCAGCCGAGGTAACCGTTGAGCCGTCTACGCAAGAACCTGATCGCCGCCGCGGTGATCGCCGCGATCGTCGGGGTCAACCTGCCGGCCGTCGCCGGGTTCGCCTCCCGCAAATGGCACGACTACCAGATCAACCGGGACGACTACAAGGCGCGCTACGGCCACTGGAGCTTCCTGAACGTCCCCAACGAGTTCAAGGTCAACGCCATCCACGCGGCCCTGCTGCGCACCGGCAAGGTGCTCATCGTCGCCGGGTCCGGCAACAACGCCGCCAACTTCGCCAAGGGCACCTTCAAGACCGTGCTCTGGGACCCCACCAAGCCGGGACAGGCCGGCGAGTTCAAGATGATCGACACCCCGGTCGACTTCTTCTGCGCCGGCCACGTGCTGCTGCCCAACGGCAACCTCCTCATCGCCGGCGGCACGCTCCGCTTCGAGGTGCTCAAGAGCAAGGTGAAGCGGGCCGGAGGGGCCCTGGTGGTGAAGAACGAGAGCCCGCACATCCGGCGGCAGCTGCACCCCGGCACCCTGATCGCGGCCCCCAACGGGCGGCTCTACCGGACCACCGCGCACATCACGGTGCCGCCCGCCGAGAAGGTCGAGAGCGGCGTGCCGGGCAAGGTCCGGATCAAGCCCAGCGAGACCAAGGTCTTCGCCGAGTCCGTGGTCGAGGGCGCGCCCGGCGTCTTCACCTCGCCGGGCGGCTACGTCAAATACGAGATCCAGGGGCTGACCGGCCGGGACAAGCGCAACCTGTACGCCATGGGCGCGGACATGACGCTGGAGAAGCAGGACTTCCAAGGCATCAAGGACGCCTACGAGTTCGATCCGATCGCCGAGCGCTACATCAAGGTCCAGGACATGGCCGAGGGCCGCTGGTACCCGACGATGACCGCGCTGCCCGACGGCAAGGTGATGACGGTCTCCGGCCTGGACACCGTGGGGCAGATCACCAGGGACAACGAGTTCTACGACCCCGCCACCCGGACCTGGATCCCCGGGCCCAAGCGCTTCTTCCCCAGCTACCCGGCGCTGTTCCTGCTGGACGACGACACCCTCTTCTTCTCCGGCATGAGCGCCGGATACGGTCCCGGCCAGCTCGCGCTCCGCCCCCCGGGCATCTGGGACTACCGCCACGACACCGACCGCCTGGTGAGGTCCCCCGGCGGCGTCGGTGGCGTGGCGCCGGACGAGATGGAGGCCTTCACCCCGGTCCCCGGACTGCCCGAGCCCGAACTCAACGAGACCGGCGCCTCGGTGCTGCTGCCCCCCGCCCAGGACCAGCGGATCATGGTGATGGGCGGCGGCCCGGTCGGGGAGCGCCAGCCGGGCCTGCCGAACGCCACCGCCCGGACCGCCATCATCGACCTCAAGCAGCCCGCGCCCCGCTACGTCCGGGGCCCGAACCTGTCCGACCCGGTGCGCTACCCGTCGGCGGTGCTGCTCCCCGACGACACCGTGTTCTCCTTCAACGGCTCCAGCGACTACCGCGGCCGGGGCGACAGCGACGTCCTGCGGGCCGAGGTCTACCGCCCGCAGAGCAACAGCTTCCACGAGGCCGCGGCGCCCGCGGTGGGCCGCAACTACCACGCCGAGGGGCTGCTGCTGCCCGACGGCCGGGTGCTCAGCATGGGCTCCGACCCGCTCTTCGCCGACGAGGCGGGCACGGTGCCCGGCACCTTCGACCAGCGGATCGAGATCTACACCCCGACCTACCTGCACAACGGCGAGAAGCGGCCGATGATCACCGACGGGCGGCGGATGCTGACCCTGGGCTCCCGGGCGGGGTTCAAGACCCCCGACGCCGAGCGCATCAAGGAGGTCCGGCTGATGCGGCCGAGCGCCGTCACCCACGTCACGGACGTGGAGCAGCGCTCCATCAAGGTCGACTTCACCCGGGTGCCCACCGGCATCGTCGTGACGGTCCCGACCAACCCCGCGCTGGTGCCGCCCGGCTGGTACATGATGTTCGGGGTCACCGAGAAGGGGACCCCGTCCCCGGCCCGCTGGGTCCACATCGAAGGAGCTCGATGAACAGCTACGGCCGCGCCGCCGCCGCACTCGCCTTCGCCCTCGTGACGGCGGCCTGCGGGGAGGCTTCGGCCGTTCCCGGCGCGGCCGGCTTCTACGTCGACCCCGAGGGCACCGCGGTCAACGAGGTCCGCAGACTGGAGGCGGAGGGGAAGACCGAGGACGCGGCGCTGATCCGCAGGATCGCCGACAGGCCGAACGCGATCTGGATCGGCGACCAGGAGCCGTACGCCAGGGTCGCCGACATCACCACCAAGGCGCAGGAGGCCGGCCAGGTGCCGGTCCTGGTGGCCTACCACATCCCCGACCGCGACTGCGGCCGGTTCTCGGCGGGCGGTGCCGCGAGCGCCGACGAATACCGCTCCTGGATCGGCCGCTTCGCCGAGGGCATCGGCGACCGGCCCGCCTGGGTCGTCGTCGAGCCCGACGCGATGGCCCACATCCTCGACAGCTGCACCCAGGGCGGCCGGGCGGCCGAACGCCTCGGCCTGCTCCGCGACGCGGTGCGGGCGCTGAAGAAGCAGCCCAACACCAAGGTCTACCTGGACGCCGGGAACGCCGGCTGGATCGCCGACGCCGGGGCCTGGGCCGAGCCGATGCGGCAGGCCGGGGCGACCGAGGCCGACGGCTTCGCCTTCAACGTCAGCAACTTCTTCACCACCGAGGAGAGCGTCGCCGCCGCCCAGCGCCTGTCGGACGTGCTCGGCGGGGCGCACTACGTGATCGACACCTCGCGCAACGGCAACGGCCCGCTCCACGGAGCCCAGGGCGACGACACCTGGTGCAACCCCAAGGGGCGGGCACTGGGCGCGGAGCCGACCACCCGGACCGGGCACGAGCGGGTGGACGCCTTCCTGTGGATCAAGCGGCCGGGGGAGTCCGACGGCGACTGCCACCGTGGCGAGCCCCGGCCGGGCGAGTGGTTCTCCCACTACGCGCTGGAGCTCGTCCGAAACGCCGGGTGACCGCTTGATTCGTTACATCCTGGATCTTGCATGTGAAGATTGCCACGCAGGAGATTGACCGGAGCAGTCAGATTTTCATCGACCCTCTCGGAGTCCCCCTCGATGAACAGATGGAAGACAGTCCTCATCGCCGTGGCGGTGGCCGTACCCTCCGGCGCCCTGCCCGCCGCGGCCGCGCAACCCGCGCCCGCTCTGATCGAGAACAACGAGACCCAGCCCATCTACTCGCGCGCCGACGCCCTGACCGAGACCGTGTTCGTCGAGGTCGCCGGGGTCGACAGCGACCGCGACGGCCGCCCGGACCGGGTGGCCGTCGACATCATGCGGCCCAAGGAGACCGCGTCCGGGCTGAAGGTCCCCGTCATCATGGAGGCCAGCCCCTACTACGCGGGCGGCAACGACGTGCCCAACCACGTCGTGGACCTCGACGGCTCCGACCCGGCGGGCATGGAGTACCGGCGCAACAAGTTCGACGACCTGCGTGACGAGATGTTCGGCCTCGACGAGAGCGGGCCCACCTCCCGCGCGGTCGCGCCGCCCTTCCGCGGCTACTACGACAACTACTTCGTCCCGCGCGGCTACGCGATCGCGCTGGTGGAGAACCTCGGCTCCGGCCGCGCGACCGGCTGCCCGACGACCGGCCTGGACAACGAGACCGCCGGGCCCAAGGCCGCCATCGACTGGCTCAACGGCCGGGCCCGCGGCTTCGACGCCTCCGGCAACGAGGTCCGGGCCGACTGGTCGACCGGGAACGTCGGCATGACCGGCGTCTCCTACAACGGGACGCTCCCCAACGCCGTCGCCGCCACCGGGGTCAGGGGGCTCAAGACGATCGTGCCGATCGCGGCCATCTCCTCCTGGTACGACTACTACCGGGCCAACGGCGCGGTGCTCGCCCCCGGCGGCTACCAGGGCGAGGACGCCGACGTGCTCGCCCGCTACGTCCTCACCCGCGAGAACGCCGAGCAGGCGTGCGGCGCGCTGGTGAACCAGATCGAGCGCGACCAGGACCGCGTCACCGGCGACTACTCCGCGTTCTGGGACGGGCGCAACTACCTCAACGACGTGAACAAGGTCCGCGCCAGCGTCTTCCTGGTCCACGGCCTCAACGACTGGAACGTCAAGACCAAGCAGGCCGTCCAGTGGTGGGACGCGCTCGCCGAGCGCGGCGTGCCGCGCAAGATCTGGCTCCACCAGGGCGCCCACTTCAACCCCTTCTCCTTCGCCCAGCGCAACGCCGAGTGGCTGCGCCAGCTCCACCGCTGGTTCGACTTCCACCTGTACGGCCTGCGCAACGGCATCATGGACGAGCCGCAGGCGGACGTGGAGTCGGGTCCGGGCCAGTGGGCCCAGCACGCCTCGTGGCCGCTGCCCGGCACCGCCGACGTACGGCTGCGCCTGGCCCCCGGGACGGACGGCCGCAACGGCACGCTGAGCCGGGAGCGCTCCGGCGGCCGCGCCGTGGAGTCCTTCACCGACCAGAACACCCGCACCGCCGAGCAGCTCGTCGAGAACGTCGTGGCCACCGACCCGAACCGGCTGGCCTACCTGTCGTCCCCGCTGGCCAAGGACGCCCGGCTCTCCGGCACCCCGAGCGTCTCGGTCAAGGCGGCCTTCGAAGGCGGGCGCTCGCCGTACCTGACGGCCCTGCTGGTCGACTACGGCACCGACACCCGCGCCTACGGCGGCGTCAGCTACGGCCCCGACCAGGTCTGCTACGGCCAGGGCGTGCCGGGCGACACCGGCTGCACCCGCCTGGCCCAGCACGTCACGGTGACCGCCCCCTACAAGATCATCACCAGGGGCTGGCTCGACGTCCGTAACCGCCACTCCGCCTCCCGGACCGACCTGCTCCGTGAGGGCCGCTTCTACGACTTCGACGTCGACCTCCAGCCCAGCGACTACGTCATCAAGGCCGGTCACCGGATCGGGGTCGTGCTCATCTCCACCGACCGCGACTTCACCCTCCGCCTGCCCGCCGGGACCGCCGTCTCGGTCCAGCCCGGCGCCAGCTCGGTCGAGCTCCCCCTCGTCGGCGGCCGCTCGGCCCTCGGCTGAGCGGTGCCCGCCACCTCACCGGGGTGTCCCTGAGGGATGACCCTGGCTTGTCCCTGACTTCGCCGCCCGGCCCTGCCGCCGGGCGGCGCCGGCGAATAGCGTTGGACACATGGGACGAATTCTGTTGATCGTGGCGGCCGTGGTGCTCGCCTTCATCCTGTTCGGCTGGCTCCTGGGCATCGTCTTCACGCTGCTCAAGTGGGCTCTGATCATCGGCGTGGTCGCCGTGGTGGCCATGTTCGTGGCCAAGCTGTTCCGCTCCTCCCGCGTCCGCGACTGACCGCCGGCCCGGGTCCGCGAGATCCTCGTGGACCCGCGCCGCCCGGGGCCCGGCCGGCCGCCTCAGCAGGGCCTGCTCACCCGCCCCCCGGCGACCACGCACGACAGCTCGCAGTGCCGTGCGGCCAGGGCCACGTCATGGCTGATGACGACAAGGGCGAGACCGCGTCCGCGGCGCAGCCCGCTCAGCAGCTCCATGATCGACTCCGCGGTCGCCGGGTCGAGCGCGGACGTCACCTCGTCGCAGATCAGCACGTCCGGGTCGGCGGCGAGCGCGCGGGCGACGGCCACCCGCTGGCGCTGGCCGCCGGAGAGCTCGTGCGGCAGGCGCCGGGCGGTCTCGGCCGACAGGCCGACGTCCTCCAGCAGCCGGCCGACCCGCGCGGCGCCGCTCTCGGGGCGCCGGTGGAGCCGCAGGGGGCGGGCGATCGCCTCGCCGACCGTGCGGACCGGGTTGAGGGTGCCCAGCGGGTCCTGCGGGACGAGCTGGATCCGGCGGCACTGCTCGCGGTCACGCCGGGCGGCCCGCAGCGGGAGCGGGCGGCCGTCGAGCTCGACGGCGCCCTCCGCCTGGGAGTGCAGCCCGCTGAGGACCCGGGCCAGGGTGGTCTTGCCCGAGCCGGAGACCCCGCTCACCGCCAGCGCGGCACCCGGGCGCAGGTCGAGGTCCACCCCGGACAGGATCGTCCGTGACCCCGCCCACGCCGACAGACCCCGCACGGTGAGCAGCGGCGGCCCCTCCGGGGACGTCCCGCGGCGCGGGGAGGGCGTGGCGCGGGGCCGCCGGGGCGTGCCGGACTCCACCACCTCGTCGGCGATCCTGGCCACCAGGTCCGGATCGTGGGAGGCCAGCACCACGGCCATGCCGCGCCGGTCGGCCAGCTCCCGGACCAGCTCGCCGACCTCCGCGCACAGCGCCGCGTCCAGCCCGGCCGTCGGCTCGTCCAGCAGCAGCAGGTCGGGGCGGCGGGACAGGGCGCGGGCGATGGCCAGGCGCCGCTGCTGCCCGCCGGACAGCTGGTGCGGGCGGCGGGTGAGCATCTCGCCGGTGCCGGGCAGCCGGACCTCGGTGAGGAGCCGCCGCAGGGCGTCCGGCGACGGACGCGCGGGGGAGAGCTCGCCGAGCAGCCGCCGCACCCGCATCCGGGGATTGAGGCGCGCGGCCGGGTCCTGGTCCACGTAGCCGACGTGGTCACGGCGGACCGCGCGCAGCCGCACCGGGTCCAGCCCGAACATGTCGTGGCCGAGCACCCGCGCCCGCCCGGAGCGCAGGACCAGGCCGCCGGGCAGGGCGCCGAGGAAGGCGCGCAGCAGCGTGCTCTTGCCCGCCCCGGACGGCCCGACGAGCGCCACGACCCGCCCCCGGACGGCGGTGACGGCGGGCCCCGTCACCACGGCCGTGCCCTCGTGGTCGGCCAGCACCAGCGCGTCGAGCTCGGCGACGGTCGCGTCGACCCGGCCGTCCGGGGAGGCCGGGCTTCGGGATCCGGGGACGCCCGGGACCGCCCCGGCCGGCCCCGGCGGGTCCGGGAGCGGGCCGCCGGGTTCCACGACCTTCGTCGCCGGGGCGCCCGGGTCCGGGATGCTCATCGCCGATCCACCACCTGTCGTCTGGTCCGCGGCGCGAGCGCCGAGGCCGTCACCTGCACCGCGCCGGCCAGCAGGCCGATGGCCAGGCTGGGCGCGATCACCGCCCACGGGTTGAGCATGACGCCCGGGCCGTTCTCCCGGATCATCAGAGCCCAGTCGGCGGCCGGCGGCTCCGGGCCGACCTCCAGGAACGCCGCCGTGGACACCACGTAGACCGCCGCCACGAAGCGCAGGCCCAGCAGGGTCAGCAGGGTCGAGCGCAGGTTGGGCAGCACCTCGCGCCAGACCAGCCGGGGCAGCCGTTCGCCCCCCGCCATCGCCGCCTCCACATAGCCCGACCCGGCGATCGGGGCGGCGGCCCCCGCCACGACCCGGACGGCGTACGGCAGGCCGACCGCGACGGCCGCGGTGACCAGCGCGAGCCGGCCGCCACCGTCCCAGGAGAGGACCACCAGCAGCACGGCGAGCACGGCCGGCAGCAGGATCATCACGTCGCAGGCCCACTCGACGGCCCGCCCGACGGCCGGGCGCAGCGCCGCGACGGTGCCGAGCGCCGCGGCGAGCAGCGTGACGAGACAGGCGACGAGGGCGGAGGTGACCAGCAGCTCGCCGCCCCCGGCCAGCAGGCGGCTCAGCACGTCCCGGCCGAGCTGGTCACCGCCCAGGGGGAGGCCGGGGGCGGGAGAGGCGTAGGGGATGGCGACCGGGGTGTCGACGGGGTGGGGGGCGAGCAGCGGCCCGGCGAGCGCCAGCCCGATGACCGCGATCGAGGGGACGGCCGACACCGCCGCCCGGACGCGGCGCCGCGCGGGCCCCGTCCGGCCCGCCGGGGTTCCGTCCGCCGGGGTTCCGTTCACTGCGGTTCCGCCCGCCGGGGTTCTGTCCGTGGCCGGTCCGCCCCGGCCGGTTCCGCCCGGTGCCGGGTCCTCCGCCGCCGGGGCGGGCCCTCCGGGACTCATGACCGCCGCACCGAGGTCCGGTCCCGGATCAGGTCCGAGGCGACGAGCACGGCGAGGATCACCGCTCCGGTGACCGCCACGACCCCCGCGACCAGCGGGGTGTCGCGGTCCCGCACGGCTCCGGCGAGGACCGTGCCCAGTCCCGGGTAGTTGAAGATCGTCTCCACCACCACCGCGCCGCCGAGCAGCATGCCGGCCGAGGTGGCGGCGCCCGCGGCGATGGCGGGCAGAGCGCCGGGGAGCACGTGCCACAGGAGCACCCGGGCCGGCGGGAGCCCGTCCAGGGTCGCGGCCTCGACGTGCGGGGCGGCCGCCTCGTCGGCCAGCGAGGCGCGGACGATGCGGGTGTTCCACCCGATCTGCGGCACGGCCAGCGCCAGGACGGGCAGGACGAGCATGCTCCAGGAGGCCGGGCGGCCCGTCGTGCCGGTCAGCGTGACCGCCGGCAGCAGGCCGGTCCAGAGGGCGAGGACCAGCACCAGGACGCTCGCGACCACGAACTCCGGAAGCGCCATGACGATCGTCGAGGTCCCGGAGACCGCCCGGTCGAGCCACGACAGGGGCCGCAGCGCGGCGCCGCCGCCCAGGACGAGCGCCGCGGCCATGGTCAGGACCAGGGCGAGGCCGCCGAGCAGCAGCGTGTTGGGGAAGTGGCGGCCGATGACCTCGGAGACCTGTTCCCCGCGTGCTGTCACACCCAGGTCGCCGGTGGGCAGCGCGGTCATCCAGTCCGTGAAACGGCTCCAGAGTGGCCGGTCGAGCCCGAGCTCGGCCCGCCGCGCCGCGACGTCCGCCACCGAGGCGCCCCGGTCGACCGTGGACCTGGCCGCGTCGCCCGGCAGGAACTCCACCGCCGCGAAGACCAGGGCGAGCAGCACCGCCAGCAGTGCCACCCGCCCGGCCAGGAACACGGCGAGGCGCCTCAGGTGGCCAGCCACGCGCGCTCGAGCTGGACGCGGCCGTAGCCGGGGAGGGTGGGCAGGTCGTGGACCTTGGGGGAGGCCAGGTCCAGTCCGTCGGCCATGCCCCACAGCAGGTAGCCGGAGCGCTCGTGCTCGATCCTCTGCATCTCCCGGAGGAAGGGCGCGCGCTCGGCGGTGTCGACGGTGCCGACGGCCTTGCGGTAGGCAGCGTCGAAGGCCGGATCCTTCCAGCCGGCCTCGTTCTGGGCGGCGTCGGAGCTGAGGGTCTTGCCGGCGAAGAAGACCACCGAGTCGTTGGTGCCCCAGTAGGTGGTGTA
>NZ_JBSFPS010000210.1:0-18652 GCF_053588315.1 Streptosporangium sp. NPDC003464
GCCCAGGTCTTCACCCCGTTCAGGATCCAGTCGTCGCCGGAGCGGACGGCGCGGGTGCGGATGGCTCCCGGTCACCGGCCCCGGCCAGGCGGGTCACCGGCTCACGGCATCCCGCGACGGCACAGGCGGGTCACCAGTGCACGCGGCGGCCCTGGCTCGGCCGGCTCTGCCGGTTGGCCCGGTCGACGGCCGTCACGTAGTAGCAGGCGTTCCTGGTGCCCGCCGGGTCCACCCAGCGCAGGTGCCGCTCGGCGGGGACGACCGCGACCAGGTTGCGGGCGTCGGCGAAGTCCTCGGGCCCGGCCTGCCCGTCGATCCGGAAGATCGCGTACTGGAACGGGACGTCCTTGCCCGTGGCGACGGCGCGCAGCTCGACGCCCCCGTCCACCCTGCGCGCCCAGGTGATCACGGGGCGGCGCGGAGCCTCGCCGTCGGCGAGCCGGGGCAGCAGCGGGCCGAGGGCGGGACGCGTGTAGTGGTCGTTGACGACGGTGGTGACCGAGCCGAGCCGGTCGTCGCGCACGTCGCCCGAGTTGTACCAGATGTCGCCACCGACCTGCGGGTGGTTCCGGTTGAGGGTCAGGTGCCTGGTGAGCTCGTCGGGCTGGAACCACTGGGCGGGCTGCCCGGCCGCCCCCGCCTTGTAGGCCGCCTGGCCGATCCAGAGCTGCGTGGTGGTGCCCGCCGCCACGTCGGACCACCAGGGGACCAGCTTGGCGTAGTCGGCGTTCGACTGGCCGATGTACCAGTAGAGCTGCGGCGCGATGTAGTCCAGCCAGCCCTTCTTGACCCAGCCGCGGGTGTCGGCGTGCAGGTTGTCGTATGACTGGCTGCCGCCCGTGTCCGAGCCCAGGGGGTCGGTGGTCCTGTTGCGCCAGATGCCCGAGGGGCTGATGCCCCAGGCGATCTCCGGCTTGGCCTGCCGTACCCGCTGCTGCATCTCCTGCACGAGCAGGTCGACGTTGTTGCGCCGCCAGGCCGCGAGGTCGGGAAAGCCCTGACCGTACTTGGCGAAGGCCGCGCTGTCGTCGAAGGCGGGGGTGTTGACCGGGTAGAAGTAGTCGTCGAAGTGGAGGCCGTCGATGTCGTACCTGGTCACCGCGTCCATCATGGCGTCCTGCACGAACGCGCGGACCTCGGGCATGCCCGGGTTGTAGTAGAGCTTGCCACCGTAGGGGACGATCCAGTCGGGGTGCTTGCTGCCCGGGTGGTCCGGGTGGAGCTTGGCGGGGTCGGACTGCATCGACACGCGGTAGGGGTTGAACCACGCGTGGAAGGCCAGGCCCCGCCGGTGCGTCTCCTCGACCAGGAACGCCAGCGGGTCGTAGCCGGGGTCCTGGCCCTGGGTACCGGTCAGATACTGCGACCAGGGCTCGAACGGCGAGGGCCAGAAGGCGTCGGCGGTCGGCCGGATCTGCACGAACACCGCGTTCAGCTTGCGGGCCTGCGCCAGGTCCAGCCAGGCGAGATACTCGGCCTTCTGCTGGTCGACGGTCAGCCCCGTCTTCGACGGCCAGTTGATGTTGACCACGGAGGCGATCCACATGCCGCGCATCTGGCGCAGCGGCGGCGCATACTCGGCGGAGGAGGAGGCGAAGGCGGGCAGCGGCACGGCGCTCGCCGCGGCGGCGAGGGCGAGGCCGCGCAGGACGGTGCGTCGGGTGGGTGAGCTCATACGGACTCCAAGGGGGGTGTTGCGCCCCTGGCCGTTCCTGACCGCTCGGCCGCGCGGCCGCGGGCAGCGCAGCCGGAGGCCGTTGAACGGACGCGGAGCCGGTCAGGGGGATCACGGGGTCTCGACGGCGAGAATGGCAGAAAGTTACTTTCAAAGCAATGATGATGAAAGAAAGTGTCATTGATGTGTAACCTGCCCCGAGACGTCTCCGGCGAGAAGGTGCCCTCATGACTCACCACAGCCCCACCCTGGCCCGGCTGGCCATGACCGTGCTCCAGCCCGGCTTCGACGGCACCGCGCCGCCCGACTGGCTGCGCCGGGCGCTCGGCGAGGGTCTCGGCGGTGCCGTGCTGTTCGCCCGCAACCTCACCGATCCGGCGCAGACCGCCGGACTCGTCGCCGGGCTGCGCCGGGAGAATCCGGCCGTGGTGGTCGCGGTGGACGAGGAGGGCGGGGCGGTCACCCGGCTGGAGGCCAGGACCGGCAGTTCCTGGCCGGGCAACCTGGCCCTCGGCGTGGCCGACGACGCCGGACGGACCGAACGGGTCGCCCGCGAGATCGGCCGCCTCCTCGCCGCGGCCGACATCACCCTCGACTACGCCCCCGTGGTGGACGTCAACGCCAACCCCGCCAACCCGGTGATCGGCATCCGCTCCTTCGGCCCGGACCCCGAGCTGGTGGCCCGGCAGTCCGTCGCCTGGATCACGGGCCTGCAGAGCGCCGGGGTGGCCGCCTGCGCCAAGCACTTCCCCGGCCACGGCGACACCGTCACCGACTCCCACCACGCGCTGCCGACCGTGCACGCCTCCCTCGAACTCCTCCGGGAGCGCGACCTGCCGCCGTTCCAGGCGGCCGTGAAGGCCGGCGTGCGGGCCGTGATGTGCGGCCACCTGCTGGTGCCCGCGCTCGATCCCGGCAACCCCGCCACCCTGAGCAGGCGCGTCCTGACCGGCCTGCTCCGCGAGGAGATGGGCTTCGACGGGCTGCTGGTGACCGACGCGATCGAGATGGGCGCCGTCGCCGCCCTGCACCCGCCGGGTGAGATCGCGGTCCGCGCGCTGGCCGCGGGGGTGGACGCGATCTGCGTCGGGGTGTCCTCCCCGGGCGGGGAGAGCGTCTACGCGCTGCGAGACGCGATCGTGGAGGCCGTGCACGACGGGAGGCTGCCCGAGGAGCGCCTGGCCGAGGCGGCGGCGCGGGTGCTGGCCCTGGCCGGCTGGCACGCCGGGCAGGCCGCCGCGCGGACGCGCGGGGCGGACGGAGCCGGAGACGCCGGAAGGGCGCATGGGACGGAAGGGGCCCTCGACGCGGGAGGCCCGCGTGGCGCGGCGGACATCTCCGACGCGGGAGAGGCGCGAGACCCGCGGGCGGAGGGCGAGGAGCTCGGCATGGTGGCGGCCCGCGCGGCCATGCGCGTGGTCACCGCCACGGGCGCCGCGCCCGCCCGGCCCGTCCTCTCCCGGCCGCCGCTGGTCCTCGACATCGCCCCCCGCCTGAACCTGGCGATCGACCCCGCCACCCCCACCGGCCTCGTCGGCGCCCTCACCGAGCTGCTGCCGGGCACCAGCGGGCACACCGTCGCCGGCGAGACGGCCGAGCTGCCCGACCTGTCCGACGACGGGCGCCCGCTCGTCCTGGTGGCGCACGACGCCCCCCGCCACGCGTGGGTCAGGGACCTGCTGGCGCGGGCCGTACGGCGGCGCCCCGACGCGATCGTGATCGAGACCGGACTGCCCGGCGAGCCCATCGGCGCGGTGTATGTGGCCACCCACGGCATTTCCCGGGTTTCGGCCCGTGCCGCAGCCCTATGGCTGACCGGCGGCCAATAGGCTTGATCCCGACAGAAGAGGTGCCCGAATGAACGACCAAGACGGCCCCACCCCCGTGAATCTGGTGGCCACGGTGAGAGCGGTCCTGCCCTCCCTCACCCCCGCGGCTCAGGCGATCGCCAGGCTCATCCTGGACGACCCTGGGATGGTCGCGCGCAGCACGATCACCGAGTTCAGCGCGGTCTCCGGGACGAGCGAGGCCACGATCGTCCGCACCGCCCGAGCCCTCGGTTTCGCCGGCTACTCCCAGCTCCGCTTCGCCCTGGCCGCCGCGGTGGCCCGGGAGGAGCCGGAGCGGCTCGTCCCCGGCGACCTGGGGCCCGACGACCCGCTCACCGACGTGATCGCGAAGGTCACCCGGGCCGAGTCCGAGGCGCTGGCCGACACCGCGGCGCAGCTCAACCCCGACCGGCTGGGCACGGTGGTGGAGGCCATGACCGCCGCCCGCCGGGTGGACGTCTACGGGGTCGGCGCCTCCGGCCTCGTGGCGGCCGACATGGCGCAGAAGCTGATGCGGATCGGCCGCTCCAGCCATGCCTTCACCGACGCGCACCTCGCGCTGACCAGCGCGGCGCTGCTCGGGGAGGGCGACGTCACGGTGGGGGTGAGCTGCACCGGCGAGACCCCCGACGTGATCGCGCCCATGCAGGTCGCGCACAAGGCGGGCGCGACCACGGTGGCGATCACCAACAACCCGCGGTCCTCGCTGGCCGAGCTCGCCGACCACGTCCTGGTCTCGGCCGGCCGGGAGACGGCGTTCCGCCCCGGCGCGCTGGCCAGCCGGATCAGCCAGCTCCTGATCGTGGACTGCATCTTCGTCGGCATCGCCCAGCGCACGTTCGAGACCTCGGACGCGGCGCTGCGGGCCACCAGGGGCGCGCTCGACGAGTTCATGGCCGACACCCGCCGCCGGAACAGGTGACGCCGGCCCCGCCGCGCCAGGCGGGGCACGGACGTCAGGCCAGGCGGGGCCGGCGTAAGGCCAGCGGAGCTCGGACGTCAGGCCAGGCGGGGCACGGGCGTCAGGCCAGCCGCAGCGCCTGCGCGGCGACGGCGTGCCGCAGGTCGCGGATGCCGGCGCGGCCCCGGAGCGGGTGGACGTTGTTGGTCAGCAGGACGGCCGTCAGGGCCCGGCCGGGATCCACGACGAAGGCGGTGCCGGTGAAGCCGGAGTGCCCGTAGGCGGAGGACAGCGGGCCGACGACGGCGGGGTCGCCGATCCGCAGGCCCAGCCCCTGGCCGAACGCCGCCCCCCTGACACCCTGGTCACGGGTCATCTCCGCGACCGTGTCCGGGCGCAGGATCGGGGCCCCTCCGGTGCGCAGCGCCTCGGCGAACCGCAGCACGTCGTCGGCCGTGGAGAAGATTCCGGCGTGCCCGGCGACCCCGCCCAGGCCGTGGGCGGTCTCGTCGTGGACCTCGCCCCGCACGCATCCGGAGCCGGCCCGCTCGGGCTTGTCCTCGGTCGCGGCGATGCGGTGACGCAGCGACGGCGCGGGCCGGTATCCGGTGTCGTCCAGGCCGAGGGGGCCGGTGACGCGGGCATGGAGCAACTCGTCGAGGGGCGCGCCCCCGGCGAGCTCGGCGATCCGGCCCGCCATGATCATGCCGACGTCGGAGTAGAGGTGGAGCTCACCGGCCGGGTGCGGCGGCGGTGTCGAGAGGACGCGCTCCAGGCGGGCGGCGAGGACCTCGGGCCCGTCTCCGGGGAGCTCCTCGTGGGCCCGGCGGCCGGGCGGCAGGCCCGCGGTGTGGGTGAGCAGGTGCCGGACAGTGGCCCCGGCGGGCCCGGCGGGCAGCCAGGCCGAGACGGGCCCGTCCAGGTCGAGCCGGCCCTCCTCGACCAGCGACAGGATGACGGCCGTCGTGAAGACCTTGGTGAGCGACGCGAGGTCGAAGATCGAGTCTCGCCGGACGGCCGGGCGGTCGGCCAGGAGGTCCCCGGAGGCGCCCGCGTACCGTACGAGCTCCCCCTGTGCCGCGGCGGCGGCCGTGGCCCCGTCCACGGCGATCACGGCGACCGCCGCCGAGCAGACGTCCGGCACCGCCGCCGCCAGGATCGCGGCCAGCGCCGCCGAGCCGTCGAGGGCGGCCGCCCTCCCCGATCCCCCGCCCGCCCCACCGGGACGGCCGGCGGCCCCGCCGGACCCGTCACCCGGCCCCGCGGGCGGCCCGGCGGCACGACCGCCGGACCCGCCGCTCAGCCCCGGCCCGGCAGGCACCCCGGCGGGGCCGCCGGACGTCCCGGTGGCCCCGCCGGAGCCGTCAGGCACCCTGCGCCTCTCCGGCGGCGAGCGCCGACTCCAGCCGGTCGCCGTGGGCCTGCAGCAGGAGCTGGGCGTCGTCCGGGCCGAGACCGCGCTCGATCATCAGCACCGCGACCTTGACGTGCCATCCGGCCGCCTCCAGGGCGGGCCGGGCGACGGACAGGTCCGCGCCGGTGATGTCGCGGACCATCCGGGTGGCCCGGTCGGCGAGCTTGGAGTTCATCGCCGACACCTCGATCATGGTGTTGCCGTAGGTCCGGCCCAGCCGGACCATCGCGATCGTGGAGATCATGTTGAGGACCAGCTTCTGCGCGGTCCCGGCCTTGAGCCTGGTGGAGCCGGTCACCACCTCCGGGCCGACGATCACCTCGATCGGGTGCAGCGCCGCGGCCGAGAGCGGGGCTCCGGCGTTGCACGACAGCCCCACGGTGAGGGCGCCGCGGCGGCCGGCCTCCGCGAGCGCGCCGAGCACGTACGGCGCCCGGCCGCTGGCGGAGACGCCGACCACCGAGTCGAGCGCGCCCACCTGCCGGTCGGCGATCGCCGCGGCTCCCGCGTCACCGTCGTCCTCGGCGCCCTCGACGGATCTGGTCAGCGCGGGCTCGCCGCCCGCGATGATGCCCTGCACCAGCTCCGGGTCGGTGCCGAAGGTCGGCGGGCACTCGGAGGCGTCCAGCACGGCCAGCCGGCCCGACGTCCCCGCCCCCACGTAGAACAGCCGCCCCCCGTCCCGCATCCGGGCGGCGATCGCGTCGATCGCGGCCGAGATCGCCGGGATCTCCACGGCCACCGCCGCGGGCACGGTGACGTCGGCCGCGTTCATCAGCCGGGCGACCTGCTCGGTCGAGAGCCGATCGATGTCGCTGTAGCGCGGATCACTCTGCTCCGTTGACAGGCTTGCGAGTGGATCAATCATGTCGCCCCATGTCGCTAATTTTCATCTCCTACTTCTATTATGCAAATTTTCTTCGGACAATGGAGCCATGTCTTACGTACGCACCGGAATCGAGCGGCTCGCCGCCGATCCCGGCCTCCTCCACGGCGACCGGATCGGCCTGATCACCAACCCGACCGGCGTCCTGCCGGACCTGACGCCCGGCGCCACGGCGCTGCGGGCGGCGGGAGTGCCGCTGACGGCGCTGTTCAGCCCCGAGCACGGGATACGGGGCACGGCGCAGGCCGGCTTCGGCGGGCAGGAGAGTCTCGACCCCACGACCGGGCTGCCGGTCTTCGACACCTACGACAAGGACGGCGGCCCGCTGGACGACCTCGTGGCGTCCTCCGGGGTCGACACGCTCGTCTTCGACATCTCCGACGTCGGCACGCGTTTCTACACCTATGTCTGGACGATGCACGACCTCATCGCCTCGGCCGCACGGCTCGGCCTGCGCTTCGCCGTGCTCGACCGGCCCAACCCCATCGGCGGGACCCTCGCGGAGGGCCCGCTGCTCGACCCCGCCTACGCCGGCCCCGTGGGCCGGGCGGCCGTCCCGGTACGGCACGGCCTCACCGCGGGCGAGCTCGCCGTCCACGTCAACCGCTCGATCGGCGCGGACCTGCGGGTGATCACCATGGAGGGCTGGCGGCGCGACACCCCCTTCGAGGCCACCGGCCTGCCGTGGGTGATGCCCTCGGTGAACATGCCGACCAGGGAGACCGCGCTGGTCTATCCGGGCACCGGCCTGTTCGAGGGCACGAACCTGTCGGAGGGACGCGGCACCACCAGGCCGTTCGAGCTGGTCGGCGCCCCCTATCTCGACGGCAGGTTCGCCGCCGGGCTCAACGGCCTGGGCCTGCCGGGCGTGCGCTTCCGCGACACCTGGTTCACCCCGACCTTCCACAAGCACGCGGGCCTGGCCGTACGGGGGGTCCAGCTCCACGTGCACGACCAGGGGGCGTTCCGGCCCGTGCTGACCGGCCTGTCGATGCTGCACCTGGCGCGGTCGCTCCATCCGGAGGACTTCGCCTGGCACAGCGAGGACGGCAGGTCGTACTTCATGGACCAGCTCTGGGGCTCGGATTCGCTGCGGCACACCATGGACGCGGGCAAGGACCCGGCGGACCTGTGCCCGCCCCCCGTCTCCCCGGAGACCTGGCTGGACGGCGGGCCCCTGCTCTACCCCTGACATCAGAGCGTCACCGCAGGTCGCGGCGGTAGAGCCAGAAGACCCGCTCGGCGTGCGCGCCGACCGCCCGGGAGTAGAAGCCCAGCGGCCCCACCCAGGAGATCTGCGCGCTCGCCAGGCCCGCCTCCCGCTGCTCGGCGAGGCAGCGGCGCAGCAGCACCCGGCCGACGCCGAGTCCGCGCGCGGCCGGGGCGGTGCCCATCGGACCGAACCAGGCGGGCCGGGACCCCCAGGCGGCGAAACCGAGGATCTGCCCGTCCCGAGAGGCGTAGTGGCAGCCGCTCGCCTGCGCGGCCTCCCACGCCCAGTTGTCGTTCCAGTGCTCCCGGACGAAGTCGAGCACGGCGGCGCGCTCGCCGGGGCCGGCCGCGTGCACGGTGACGCCCTTGTCGGCCAGCCGCAGGAGGTCGGCCTCGGTGGACAGGTCGGCGGACAGGTCCGCGGTCATGTTCCAGGCGACGTTGTAGCGCTCGTAGCCCAGGCTCTCGGCCAGGCAGGCCGCGGCGGTGTAACGCACGTCGATGCCCGGCCAGGCGTAGCAGGGCGGGTTGCCGGCGAAACGGGCCTCGGTGACCCCCTCGGCCCGCAGCCACTCCTCGGCCGCGGCGACCAGCGCCCGCCCGCGCCCCTCGCCCTGGGCGCCGGGGCGCACGGCCAGCAGGTCGATGTGCCCGGCGGAGCCGTCCCGCGCCGACACCGAGGCGAACAGCACGGCGTCGAGGTCGTCGGTCACCAGCGCCGTCCAGCGGCGCTCCAGGGGCGGGTCGGAGAGCCTGGCCACCAGCCGTGGCGCCTCGGCCGCGTCGAGGACGAGCGCGGCCCCGGCGACCTCGCCGATCGCGGCGGCGTCGGCGGCGGTGGCCCCGCGGATTGCCCGCACGGCCCTCACCCGAGCCCGAGGGGGGTGGCGACGACGCTGCGGCGCTCGGGGTGGAAGCAGGCGTGCTCCTGCGGGAAGCCCTCTCCCCGGCCGAGCAGCGGCTGCTCGGACTCGCAGCGCTCGGTGCGGAACGGGCAGCGCCGGGCGAACAGGCAGCCCGCGTCGTGGTGGCTCTCGTTCAGCGCCTCGGTCGGCACCACCGGCTGCTCGCCCGGCCGCTCCAGGCCGTGCAGCACCGGGATGGCCGACAGCAGCGACTGCGTGTAGGGATGGACGGGGTCGGAGATGATGGTGTCCACGTTGCCGCGTTCGACGACCTGGCCCCGGTAGATGACGTAGAGCTCGCCGTCGTCGCCGATGTAGCGCGCGGTCGCCACGTCGTGGGTGATGAACAGCACGCTCACCCCGAGCCGCTCGCGCAGGTCCTTCAGCAGCGCCAGGATGCCCAGCCGCAGCGACACGTCGATCATCGAGACGGCCTCGTCGGCGACGAGCATCTCGGGGTCCACGGTGAGCGCGCGGGCGATCACGACGCGCTGGCGCATCCCGCCGGAGAGCTGGTGGGGGTAGCGCGGCAGCACGTAGGCCGGGTCGAGCCCGACCAGCGCCAGCAGTTCCTCGGCCCGTCCGTCCACCCACGAGCTCGGACGGCCGGTCTGCCGGGCCCGCAGGGCCAGGGGGGCGTTCAGCGTCTGGTGGATCGTGCGGGTCGGGTTGAGCGCCGAGTAGGGGTCCTGGTGGATGAGCTGGATCCGGCGGAAGTACGGCTGCCGCCGGCGCGGCTTGAGCGACGACATGGCGACGCCGTCGATGGTGATCTCGCCGGAGTCGTGGCTCTCCAGGCCGGCGATGATCCGGCCCAGCGTCGTCTTGCCGCAGCCGGACTCGCCGATGAACGAGACCGCCCCGCCCTTCTCGATGGCGAAGTCGACGCCGCGCAGCGCCTTGACCTCCCGGCCGGCGAGCACGCTCCCCCGCTGTCTGAAGGTCTTTGTGATGTTCTGCCCCGTGATCACGGTTGCTCCCCCCGTCCTTCATGTACCCCGGCGGCGCTCTGCGCTCCCACGACCTCCGGCACTTCCACCGGTGCCGGGGCGGCCGGCCGGTCCCCGGCGGCCGCCCCGGCACCGGCCTCGACCGCGTGGCAGGCCACGATCGACGTCCCGGAGACGACGACCGGCGGCCGTTCCGTCTCGCAGACGTCCATGCGCAGGACGCACCGTTCCCTGAACACGCATCCCTGCGCCGGGATCGTGCCCAGCGTCGGCGGGCGGCCCGGCAGGGCCCGGGCCTCGTCGATGTCGCCCAGCAGGCGCGGGATGGCCCGCAGCAGGCCCTGGGTGTAGGGGTGGCGGGGCGCGCTCAGCACCTCCATGGTCGGGCCCTGCTCCACCACCTGCCCGCCGTACATGACGGCCAGCCGGTCGGCGACCTCGGCCACCACGCCGAGGTCGTGGGTGATGACCAGCGTGGTGAGCCCGCGCTCCTGGTGGACCTCGCGGACGATCCGCAGGATCGTCGCCTGGGTGATCATGTCGAGCGCGGTCGTCGGCTCGTCGAGCACGACGAGGTGGGCGTTGAGCACCAGCGCGAGCATGATGCCGACCCGCTGGCGCATCCCGCCGGACAGCTCGTGCTGGTGGGAGTCGAGGACCCGCGCCCCGTCCATGCCCATCCGGCCGAGCAGGTCCTTGGCGTCCCTGACGAGCCCGCGCAGGTCCGCCACGTCGTGCGAACGGCCCAGGTCGAGCAGCTGCTTGCCGACCGTCTTGAGGGGGTTGAGGGAGTTCTGCGCGGCCTGGAAGACGTATCCGATGTGCCGTCCCCTCGCCTTGCGCAGCTCCTCGCCCCTCAGCTTCACCACGTCGCCGAGGCCGTCGATCTCCACGCTGCCGGCGCTGATCCTGCCGGGCGACTGGACGGCGTTGAGCAGTGACAGCGCCAGGGTGGACTTTCCGGAGCCGGACTCGCCGACCACCCCGGTGATCGTGCCGGACACGAGTTCCAGGTCGATCCCGGAGATCGCGGGAAGCTCGCCGGCCGGTGTCCGGTAGACGACGGACAGGCCGCTGACGCGCACTCCCGGCGCCTTCTTCTCAGGGGTCACAGACACCCGTTACTCCTCACGCAGCCGGGGGTTGAAGATCTCGTCCATGGCGTCGACGACGAGCACGATGCCCAGGGTGAGCAGCAGGATCGCCAGCAGCGGCGCCATCAGGTACGGCAGCGCGGCGGGCGAGGACATCGCGCCGCCCCCGAACACGGCGAGGTTGAGCATCACGCCCCAGTTGTTGGCCTCGAACGGCAGCACGCCCAGGAAGAACAGGCCCACCTGCGCGTAGACGGCGCCGGTGACGGCGATGAGCATGTTCATCGCGACGAAGGGGGCCATGCTGGGCAGCAGTTCCCTGCCGATGATGTGCGTCGTGGACAGGCCGAGCCCCCTGGCCGCCTCGATGAAGCCGCGCTCGCGCAGGGACAGGGTCTGCGAGCGCACGGCCCGGGCCACGCCGCCCCAGCCGAGCAGGCCGAGCACCAGGCCCATCTCCAAGGCGCTGGTGAACTTCCAGATGGTCGACAGCACCAGCAGCAGCGGCAGGCCGGGGATGGTCAGCTTCATGTCGGTGATCCGCATGAGCACGGTGTCCCAGCGCCCGCGCCGGAACCCGGCGAACAGCCCGATCGCGGCGCCGACCACCACCGTGATGACGGCGGTGACCAGGGCGGTCAGCAGGACGTACCGCGATCCGGTGACCAGCAGCGCGAGCACGTCGGTGCCCTCGAAGTCGGTGCCGAAGGGGTGCTCCCAGCTCGGCGGCGCGTACAGGGCGGCGGTGTCGCGCGGCAGCGGGTCGGGATAGAACATCGGCCCGAAGACGCCCATGAACGCGAACCCCAGCACGATGACCATGCCGACCATGCGGCTGGGCTTGCGCTTCAGCACGCGCCAGACGCCGCGCCAGAAGTTGCGCCGCAGGGCCGCGCGGCCGCCGCCCGCGGCGATGACCGGTGCCGTCATCGGGCCCCCTCCCCACTCCGCACCCGCGGGTCGATCACGCTGTAGAACAGGTCCGCCACGATGTTGGCGACGACGATCGCCACGGTGATCAGCAGGAACGCCCCGCCCATCAGGGCGTAGTCACGGTTGTTGATGCCGTCGATGAGCATCAGCCCCAGGCCGGGGTAGTTGAAGATCCGCTCGATGAAGATCGCGCCGCCGAACAGCATGCCCAGTGACAGGGCCAGGATGGTGAACAGCGGCAGGATCGCGTTGCGCGCCACGTAGCGGAAGACGATGCCGCGCTTGATGCCGCGCAGCTCGGCGGCGAGGATGAAGTCGTCGCCGAGGACGGTGACCACGCTCGACTTCATCGCCAGGATCCAGCCTCCGTAGGAGGCGAGCGCGTAGGTGAGGACCGGCAGCGTCGCGTACTCGATGAGCGAGCCGATGTATCCGGCGTTGAAGCCCGGCTCGAACATGATGTCGGCCGTGCCGCTCGTGGGCAGGATCGGGATCAGCGTCGTGAAGACGGCGCCCAGCAGCAGGGCGAGCACGTACTGGGGGACGCCGTGCAGGAGCGACCCGGAGATCGCCAGGACGTCGCCGAGTCTGCCCGAGCGCCTGATGGCGGCGTAGACCCCCATGACGACGCCGATCAGGAAGCTCAGCAGCGTGCCCGCCAGCACCGGGAGAACGGTCCATTTGGCGGCCGAGAACAGCACGGTCGACACGCCCACGCCCGGCACCATCAGCGACTGGCCCAGGTCCAGGCGGAGCAGGCCGGACATGTAGTCGACGTACTGCTGCCACAGGCTGCCGGTCGGCGCGAAGCCGTAGAGGACCTCGACGGCCCGCTGCGCCGCGGTGGGGGACATGCCCTGCTCGACCAGCTTCTCGTACCGGGCGGCCATGGGGTCGCCGGGGACGCTCCTGATGACGAAGAAGCTGACCGTGGTGACGACCAGGACCATGACGAGCCCGCGGGCCAGGTGACCCGCGAGCCTTCGTGCGAACATCGTCATGTGTTACTGCTTCTTCTTGACCATGCCGAGCTGGATCCACACGCCGGAGGGCTGGCGGAGCAGGTCGCTGTCGTTCTCGGGGAAGCCGGTGAAGCGGTTGGTGTTGACGAACTGGGTGTTGACGTAGTCCCAGAGCTGGACCACCGGCAGGTCCTGGTTGGCCGCCTTGGCGAGCTGGCCGATGATCTTCTTCTGCTCGTCGCCGGAGGCGGAGTTCAGCTTGGCGGTGAGCTCACCGGGGTTGACCTTGGCCCCGTCGACCTCGATGGTCTCCGGGCCGCCCATCCAGTTGCCGTTCTTGCCGGGCTCGGCGTGCTTGAGCTTGCCGCCGAGGATGGACCAGCCGTTGGAGACGCCGTAGAGGCGCTGGTAGATGTTGTACGGCGCGGGGCCGAGCGCGATCAGCCAGAACCCGACGTCATACTTGCCCTCGGCGAGCTCCTTGAGGTAGAGCGGGTAGTCGGCGGTGGTCACGACCTCGGCGTCGATCCCGGCCGCGGTGAGCTGGCTGGTGACCGCCTTGGCGCCGGAGATCCAGTCGGAGAACGGCGCCGGGACGTTGACGGTGAACTTCCACGGCGTGCCGTCGGGCAGCGTCCACTTGCCGCCCTCCTTCTTCAGCCCCGCCTCCTTGAACTCCTCCTCGGCCTTGGCCACGTCGAGCTTGTACGGCTCCAGCGCGGCGAGGTCGGCGCCGAGCCACTCCGCGGCGGGCTTCTGGTGGATGCCGGTGGTGGTGAGCGCCGGGGTGCCGCCCTCCGGTGAGGCGATCTTGGTGACCTCGTCCCGGTTGATCAGGTAGGCCAGGCCGCGCCGCACGTGCACGTTGTCGTAGGGCTTCTTGGACTGGTTGAAGGCCATGCCCAGCGACACCGGCGAGTAGCCCTTGACCACCCCGTTGCCCTGGGTCGTGGTGATGCGCTTCATCACGTCGGCGGGCACGGCGGTGAACGGCGCGTTGTCGAGCTTGCCGGCGATGAGGTAGTTCCAGATCTGCTCGTTGCCGGTGTAGTTGAGCAGCTTGACCTGGTCGGGCCCGACGTTCGCGGCGTTGTAGAAGTTCTTGTTCTTGACCAGCAGCGCCTCGCTCGGGTTCATCCGCTCCAGCGTGAACGGGCCGGCGGAGACGTCCTTGGGCGGGGCGAAGGCGAGGACCTTCTCCGACAGCGCGGTGATCTCCTCGCGGGCCTTCTCGGCCTCGGCCCCCTCGCCGCGGGCGGCCTTCAGCTTGTCCCAGAAGTCGGCGGGCAGCACGCTGCCCCAGACGTGCTGGGGCACGATGTAGCTGTCCATGACGCCGCGCACGAACGTGACGCTGGGGTTGTCCATGTCCTGGGTGATCTTGACGGTCTTGTCGTCGACCACCTCGACCTCGGAGGCGGCGCCGGCCGCGCCCGGGTCGATCGCGAAGGCGGTGCTGCCCTGCGTGTATGCCAGGGCGATGGAGAACTTCACGTCCTCGGCGGTGACCGGCTTGCCGTCGGACCACTTGTTGCCCGGGTGCAGGTGCAGCGTGATCGAGGAGTTGTCCGGCGCGATCTCCCAGCTCGCCGCGATGCCCGGGTAGAACTGGTTCGGGTCGGTCAGGTGGTTCTTCGACCAGGCGATCCGCATGGCGTTGTACCCGATGAAGGCGTTGCCCTTGGGGTTCCATGGGTTGATAGGGCCGTTGACGTCGAGGCCGGGCTTGAGGCCGTCGATCGTGGTGTAGAGACCACCGCCGCTGCCGCTACCGCCCGCCGCGGGCTTGTCTCCGGTACTGCCGCTGCACGCCGTGACGGCGGCGAGGCCGAGCAACGCCGCTACAGCTGCCAGTCGCTTCATGAACCGCTCCGTGTGGATCTTTCGAGGCCGGGAACCCGGGGTTGTCCGGACCCTACGGTCGGCCGGCGAGTCGCGTCAATAATCTCCACACGTTGTGAGAATCCTGTAACTTTCCTTCACCGTTCATCCGCCGACCGTTGACGCCGTCTCCGCGTAGATCCGGGCGCCGTCGGCCTCGCCTTCCGAGCCATCGGGACACCATCGGCCTCGCCTTCCGAGCCGTCAGGACACCATCGGCCTCGCCTTCCGAGCCGTCAGGACACCATCGGCCTCGCCTTCCGAGCCGTCAGGACACCATCGGCCTCGCCGCCCGGGTGTCGGGACCGGTCTTGGCCTAACGGACAAACAACTCCACCACTCTTGAGGAGAACAGACGAATTCCCTCACCTCCGGCCTGTCATACCGTCGCGGTAATCACATATTGGAGGGTTGGCACGTGTCCGTTGATCTCCATCACCGCGCCGTCGTCGCGGACACCCACAACGATCTACTCATGGCGGTCGCCGCGCGTCCGCCGCGGCGGTGGGCATCGTTCTTCCGTGAGCGCTGGCTGCCGCAGTTGCGGGAGGGCGGGGTGGACCTGCAGGTGCTGCCGGTCTTCATCGACGACCAGTACCGGCCCGAGGGGGCGCTGCGGCAGACCTTACGCATGATCGAGTGCGCGCACGTCCTGGCCGAGGGCAACGCCGACGCGGTCCGGCTGTGCGCCGACGGCGCCCAGATCGACGCCGCGCTGCAGGAGGGGAGGATCGCCCTGGTGCTGGCGCTGGAGAGCGCCCCGGGCCTGGACGCCGACATCGAGCTGCTGTCCACCGTGCACCGGCTGGGCGTGCGGGTGGCCTCGATCGCGCACTGGGGCCGCACCGCGCTGGCCGACGGCAGCGGCGAGGACGCCACCGGCAGCAGGCTCACCGCGGCCGGGGTGGAGGCGGTGCGGGAGATGGAACGCCTGGGCATGATCTTCGACGTGTCGCATCTGAGCGCCTCCGGGGTGGAGCACGTGCTGGAGCTGGCCACCCGCCCGGTGATGGCCACCCACTCCTCGGCCCGCGCCCTGCGCGACCATCACCGCAACCTCACCGACGACCAGATCCGCGCGATCACCGCGACCGGCGGCGTGATCTGCGTCAACTTCGTGCCCAGCTTCCTGTCGGAAGACCCCTCGGACTTCACCGTCGAGCGGCTGGTGGACCACATCGAGCACGTCGCGGCCGTCGGCGGGATCGACCACGTCGGGCTCGGCCCCGACTTCGTCCGCGAGGTCATGAACGACGTCACCCCGCCGTGCTGCGAGGACCTCGGCTACGGGGAGATAGACCCCATGGCCGTCCTGCCCGGACTCGACGGACCCCGAGGTCTGCCCCTGGTCACCGACGCCCTGGTCGGACGGGGCATCCCGGAGGACGACATCCTCAAGATCCTCGGTGGCAACGTGCGGCGGCTGTTCCACGCCGAGCTGGGCAGGCCGGCGTGAACCTGGACGTCATGCTCGGAGACCTGGAGGAGCTCGTCGTCTGCGAGTCGTTCTCCGCCGACCACGAGGCGGTGGCCCGCAGCGCCCGGGTGGTGGCGGACCAGGGGCTGCGCAGGCTCGGCGCCCGTCCGGAGACCATCGAGATCGGCGGGGTCGCCCACCTGCGGTGGAGCTTCGGCACCCCCCGGGTCCTGCTGGTCGGCCACCACGACACGGTCTGGCCGATCGGGACGCTGGCCACGCATCCCTGGTCGGTGCTGGACGGGATCGCCCGCGGGCCGGGGGTCTTCGACATGAAGGCCGGACTGGTGCAGATATTTCACGCGCTGGCCGCGCTGCCCTCCCTGGACGGGGTGTGCGTGCTGGTCACCGGGGACGAGGAGGTCGGCTCGCTGACCTCGCGGACGCTGATCGAGGAGTCGGCGCGCGGTTGCGCGGCCACGTTCGTGCTGGAGGCCAGCGCCGACGGCGGCGCCCTCAAGACCGCACGCAAGGGAACCTCCAACTACACGGTCACCGTGCACGGCAAGGCCGCCCACGCGGGACTGGAGCCGGAGAAGGGCGCCAACGCCGCCATCGAACTCGCCCACCAGATCCTCGCCGTCTCCCGGATCGCCGACCGGGTGAACGACGGAGCGGCACCGGCCGGGCCGGACGGCCTGGGACCGGCCACGGTGACGCCGACCGTGCTGTCCGGAGGCACCACCGTCAACACCGTGCCCGCGCTCGCCGCCGTGGAGGTGGACGTGCGTGTTCCCACCCTCGTGGCGCAGAACCGGGTGGACGAGCTGATGAGGGCCCTGTACCCCAGGCTCGCCGGGACCCGGCTGGAGGTGGGCGGAGGGCCGGAGCGGTCGCCTCTGGAGGAGGCCTCCTCGGCGCGCCTGTTCGAACTGGCCTGCCGGATCGCGAAGGATCTGGGCATGGAGCCGCTGCAAGGAGCGGCCGTGGGAGGCGCGTCCGACGGCAACTTCACCGCGGGAGTCGGCTGCCCCACCCTCGACGGCCTCGGCGCCGTCGGCGGCGGCGCGCACGCCGCCCACGAGCACGTGGTCGTCGCCGAGATGCCCGGCCGTACGGCGCTGCTGACCGGCCTGGTCCAGGCGGTGCTCGGATGAGCGATGTGACGCTCCGCGAACTGCACTCCCTCGAGGAGTTCGCGGACGCCGTCCGGTTGTTCGACGACATCTGGAACCCCGAGCCCGGCAAGCGGCCCATCACCGTCGAGCTGATGCGCGCGCTGTCGCACGCGGGCAACTACGTGGCCGGGGCCTACCGGGACGACAGGATCGTCGGCGCGTCGGTGGGCTTCCTCGGCACGCCCGCCGGACAGGTACTGCACTCCCACATCACCGGAACCCGCGGCGGGCGCGGCATCGGGTTCGCGCTCAAGCTGCACCAGCGCGCCTGGGCGCTGGAACGCGACCTGAACCGGATCACCTGGACCTACGACCCGCTGGTACGGCGCAACGCCCACTTCAACCTGGCCAAGCTCGGCGCCCGTCCCGAGGAGTACCTGCCCTCCTTCTACGGCGTCATGGGCGACGCGATCAACACCGGGGACGAGTCGGACCGGGTACTGGCCGTCTGGCGGCTGACCGAGCCGCCCGCTCTGGACGCCGCGCAGGGCGTGCCGTGCCGGCCGCCGATCCCGCCGGGCGCGCTGACCGGGCTGTCCGAACGCGACGGCCGCCCGGTCGCCGGCCGGACCGACGGCCGGACGGTGCTGGTCGCCGTCCCCGCCGACATCGAGGCGCTGCGCCACACCGACCCCGCCACGGCCACGGCGTGGCGCCACGCCCTACGCGACGTGCTGGGCGGCCTCCTGCGGGAGGGCGCCCGCGTCACCGGCTTCCACGACAAGTCCTGTTACGTCGTGGAGCGGAACGCTTGACCTCCTCGATCGGCGGCGGACGATCCGGCACGGGTCCCAGGACCCCCCTGAGCGAGCCGCCGGGCCGACGGGGCCTCACAAGGGCGCGGCGCGAGCCGCGCGGCAATCGAAGAACGGGTCCGCCTGACGGCGGCGACATGGGAGGGAGAAGCGGCGCAAGCCGCACATCATTATGAAGATCACTGGAGTCGAGCTGCGACGGATCGCGATGCCGCTGGTCGCGCCGTTCCGCACCTCGTTCGGCACCGCGACCAAACGTGACGCGCTCCTCGTACGGGTCGTCACCCCCGAGGCCGAAGGCTGGGGCGAGTGCGTGGCCATGTCCGACCCCCTCTACTCCCCCGAGTACGTGGACGGTGCCGCCGACGTCCTGCGCCGCTTCCTGATCCCCGCCCTGCCCGCCCACCTCGACGCGCACCGCGTCAACCACGCCCTGCGCCCCTTCAAGGGCCACCCGATGGCCAAGGCCGCCCTGGAGACCGCCGCCCTGGACGCCCAGCT
This sequence comes from Streptosporangium sp. NPDC003464, assembly GCF_053588315.1. Lineage (NCBI taxonomy): Bacteria > Bacillati > Actinomycetota > Actinomycetes > Streptosporangiales > Streptosporangiaceae > Streptosporangium > Streptosporangium sp. NPDC003464. Next base: position 18,494 of record NZ_JBSFPS010000210.1, read on the forward strand.
CCGCATCGGCGGCCAATCCATGGGCTCCTTCCTCGGCGCCACCGCCGACCGGGTGCCCTGCGGCGTGTCGGTGGGCATCATGAACTCCGTCCCGGAGCTCCTGGACGCCGTCGGCGGCTATCTCGCGGAGGGCTACGTCCGGATCAAACTGAAGATCGA
>NZ_JBSFPS010000211.1:0-18645 GCF_053588315.1 Streptosporangium sp. NPDC003464
CCCCGGGAGAACCCCTACCTGTCCTCCGACGGCTCGGTGGCGCACAAGAACGCCCGCAAGTTCGCCAGGCGCCCTATCGACGCGCCCGGCGTGATCAATCCCGGTGACCGGGTGGTCCGGGCCTTCGAGAGGGTCGACTGGGAGTGGGGCGGCTACTGGTCGGGCATCAAGGACTACCAGCACTTCAGCAAGGGCGGCGGCTGAGATTCGGGAGGCTCCTCCCGGCCCCGCTCCGCCGTGGGGTTCCCGGCTCGGCGGATCCCGCCGTCCCGGCCATGGGCCCGCCCCGACGCGCCCCGCGGACGGCCGCCTCACATCGGCGTGGCCCAGCCGTACGTCGGTGAGGTGCCGGCGCCGGGCTGGAACAGCTCCCAGCGGTTGCCGTACGGGTCCCGGAAGGCGGCGACCGTGCCGTGGGGCCCGCGCCGCGGGGCCTCCTCGAAGGTGACCCCCTCCGACAGCATCCGCTCGTAGTCGCCGGCGAAGTCGTCGGTGTGCAGGGACAGCCCCACCCCGCCGCCGGCCCGGTCCTCCTGTCCGGCGGTGCCGGCGCGCACGAGCAGCAGCGCCGTCTCCCGCGAGCCCCGCGGGCGGACGGCCACCCGGCGCCCGCCGTCGCCCCGGGCCGTGTCCTCCACGAGCTCGAAGCCGAGGACGCCGACGTAGAAGGCGATGGCCTCCTCGTAGTCACGCACGACAAGGGTGACGCGCCCGAGGTAGGTCGCACGGCCGCCGCCTCCGAGCCCCCTGACCCCTTCGGAGGGTGGTGCCGGCACGGGCCGGCGGCCGGCGCGGGCGGTCTCCTGGAGATCGGTGATCGTCAGGACGACCCGGATGGCGAGCAGGCCCGCGACGATCGGCAGCACGACGCCGGCCGCCAGGGCGGCGGTCTTCAGGCCGTCCGCCTCCGAGTACGCCAGGCCCACGGACACCCCGTCGGTGGCCGCCGACAGCAGCCAGGTCAGCCACCACGCCCAGATCAGGCCCGGGCGACGGATCCTGAAGAGGTCGCTGCCCGGGCGCAGGCCGCCGGGCTGGGAGGTGGCCCAGATGTCGTCGAGGAGCCCCTTGGGGACGAACAGGTTGACGACGGGGAGGATCCAGCCGAGCACCAGGTACGGCGCGGCGTAGACGTGGAGGACCCCGGGAGAGATCGCGTACGCGTTGGCGCGGGCGCGGAACAGCCAGCACATGAAGGCGATCCCCGCCGGGAGGTAGAGGAGCGCGCGCAGGATCTGCCACCCGTGGACCGCCTGCCACAGCCAGCCGCCGAACAGCGGCCAGTCCCCGCCGAAGAGGATCCGCGTCAGCGATCCGTGGAGGAGCTGCGCCACCGAAACGCCGGCGGACAGGACCGAGACCGACGCGACCAGGGTTACGGCGACCGTCGCGAGCGCGCGGATCGGGCGCAGCGGGCGGACGGGCACGGAGAACGCGCTCGGATTCATGGGGCCCTTCAACCGGGGGGAGCTGGGCCAGTATGCGGATCATGACATGGGGATATCAAGCCATATAAGTAGAGCTACCGGCATCCACTCCGCCATTGGCGGGCCCCGTTGATGCGCCCGGCGGAGATCTTCGGTCGGCCATGAAGTCCGACATATCAATTCTTATTGGTACGGCCCACACCTCGGAGGGCGATACCTCTTGGTGCATCATTGATCCATGGCGGCCAGAGACGGCGATGGATGGGCTCACTGCGATCGCGGGCATCGGCACTGGGGTGTGTACGGCGCCTCCGGCCTGCTCGCCGTCCACCACGACACCGCCGGGACACCGCGCGTCCTGATGCAGGAGCGTGCCGTCTGGAGCCACCACGGCGGCACCTGGGGCCTGCCCGGTGGTGCCCTCGACAGCCACGAGGACGCCATAACGGGCGCGCTGCGCGAGGCCGGGGAGGAGGCGGCCCTGACCGGCGACGGCCTCCGGGTCCAGGGGGTCTACCTCGACGACCACAGCGGCTGGTCCTTCTCGACCGTGATCGCCCAGGCCGCCGACCTGCTGGACGCGGCCCCGGCCAACGGTGAGAGCGTCGACCTGCTCTGGCTCACTCCCGAGGAGATCGCCGCCAAGGAGCTGCACCCCGGTTTCGCCGAGACCTGGCCCATGATCAGCCAGGCGCTCAGCCCCATGGTGATCGTCCTCGACGTCGCCAACATCGTGGGTGCCCGGTCCGAGCACGGATGGTGGAGGGACCGCGCCGGAGCCGCCGCCAAGCTGGTCGCCGAGGTGAGCGCCCTCTCCTCCGGCGGCCTGCGCGACCTCCCCGGTGACCTGCCGGCCCTGGAGCGGTGGTTCCCCCGCGTCGTCATGGTCGTCGAGGGCGCCGCCCGCGACGTCTCGCCGCTCCCCGGCGTCTCCGTCGTCGCCGCCCCCGGGGCCGGCGACGACACCGTCGTGCAGGCCGTACGGGACGCCCAGCCCTGGGAGCACGTCCTGGTCGTCACCGCCGACCGGGGCCTGCGCGAGCGGGTCACGGCCCTGGGGGCCGCGGTGACCGGACCCAGGTGGCTGCTGTCCCGTCTGTAGATGTTCCACGTGGAACATCGCAGAGATCTGCCACGATATGGCGCATGTCCGAGCTTCGAACCGAGCCACGGGGTCACTGGACCGATGACGACGGGTCGATCCCCCCGGACTCCTGGGGGCGCGGCACCGCGCCGAGCCGCTCGCTGCCGTGGGGCTTCGCGCTCGTCGTCGTCCTGCTGGTCGTGGGGCGCTTCACGCTCGCCCCTCATCTGACGGCGCCGGCGCTCCAGACGTGGGCCACGATCTTCGTGGCGATCTGCGTGCAGGCGCTGCCGTTCCTGGTCTTCGGCGTGGCCCTGTCCGCCGCGATCACCGCGTTCGTCCCGGCGTCGTTCTGGACCAGGGCACTGCCCAGGCGTCCGGCCGTCGCCGTGCCCGTCGCGGGAGTGGCTGGCGCGGTGCTGCCCGGCTGCGAGTGCGCCTCCGTCCCGGTGGCGTCGGGCCTGATGGCCCGGGGGGTGACCCCGGCGGCCGCGCTGGCCTTCCTGCTCGCCTCACCCGCGATCAACCCGATCGTGCTGGTCGCGACCGCGGTCGCCTTCCCCGGACAGCCGATGATGGTCGTGTGCAGGTTCGGGGCGTCGCTGGCCGTGGCGGTCCTGGTCGGCTGGCTCTGGCTGCGGTTCGGCCGGAGCGAGTGGCTGCCGATCCCCTCCCGCCCGCACGGGGACGGCCCCAGGTGGGCGCGGTTCGGCGAGGCGATGCGGCATGACCTGCTGCACGCCGGCGGGTTCCTCATCGTCGGCGGTCTGGCCGCCGCCACGCTCAACGTCACGGTCCCCCGCGAGTGGCTGACCGCGCTGGCCGAGGTGCCGTGGCTGGCCGTCCTGGTCATGGCGCTGCTGGCGGTGCTGCTGTCGATCTGCTCGGAGGCCGACGCGTTCGTGGCGGCCTCGATGACCGCGTTCTCGCCGACCGCGAAGCTGGCCTTCCTGGTGGTCGGGCCGATGGTGGACCTGAAGCTCATCGCGCTGCAGGTCGGCACGTTCGGCAGGGCGTTCGCGCTCAGATTCGTCCCGCTGACCTTCGCGCTCGCCGTCCTGGTGAGCGCCCTCTCCGGATGGCTGCTGCTGTGAACCGCGTGACCCAGAACCTGGTCCTCACCCTGCTCGGCTGCGCCGTGCTGCGGATCTCGGCCTTCTCCACCACGTATATGAACTACGTCAAGCCCGGTTTCCGGCCGTTCCTGATCGGCGCCGGGGTGGTGCTGCTGGTCCTCGGCCTCACCGGCCTGGTCCAGGCGTCACGGTCGAGGAAGGGCTTCCCCGAGGCCCACGCGCACGGCGGTGCTCAGGACCGCTCACCGGACGGTGCCCGCAGCCGTGCCCAGGGCCATCCGCCGGAGCACGGCCACACGCACGGCGGTCCCCGGGTCGCCTGGCTGATGTGCCTGCCGGTGTTCGCGATCTTCCTGGTCGCGCCGCCCGCCCTGGGCTCGTTCGCCGCCGCCCGGTCCGAGACACCGCCGCCGCGTGACCAGGCCCTCAGCGCCTTCACCCCGCTGCGCGGCGACGGCCCGGTGGACATGCCGATCGGCGAGTTCATCGGCCGGGCCTGGGACGACGACAGCAAGTCCCTCACCGGCCGCACGGTGAAGCTGACCGGCTTCGTCGTCCCTTCGAAGAAGAAGGGCCAGTGGTACGTCACCCGCATGCAGATCGCCTGCTGCGCCGCGGACGCGTTCCCGCTGAAGGTCGCGGTCAGGGGGATCCAGTCGCCGCCCCCGGACACCTGGGTCGAGGTGACCGGCACCTGGATCCCGCAGACGTTCGGCACGATGCCCAACGGGGTCGTCTACCCGCAGCTGTCCGGCACGGATCTCATGAGGATCGACACCCCGGACGAGCCCTACGAGTAGGCGGCGCCTCCCGACAGGCCCCGCGGGTGGGCCGTAGTTCCCGCAGGCAGGCCGTTTCCTGTGGGCAGGCCGTTTCCCGCGGGCAGGCCGTAACTCTCGCGGCGTCCGGACGCTCCCGACGGCCCGGGCACCGCCTCGACGGAGGTCAGGCGCGGGACGGCGCCGGAACCGGGGACGGCGCCACGGTCAGGTCGCGGGTGGCCCGGTGGAACAGCCAGTAGCTCACCCCGGCGACGAGGAGGAACAGCAGCCGGGCCGGGCCGGGGATGTCGAGCATGAGCAGGCCGTCGTTGAGCGAGTGCAGTACGGCTGCCGCCACGAAGGCGCCGGCGACGGAGAGCGTGATCACGATCCGTCCCCTGAGCTGCCAGGCCCCGAAGGCGACCGCGCAGATCAGGCCGGTCCAGGCGAGATGGCTGAAGGGGGTGGCGAGACCGCGCATGAACAGCACCATGCCGGCGTTGACCGCGCCGGTGGCGTCGACGCTCCTCCAGGCGTAGGACATCGACTCCATGATCGCGAAGCCGGTGGCGCAGGACAGGCCCAGCGCCACCCCCGCGGCCTTGTTCAGGTAGCGGCCGGTGATCGCGACCATGAGGAGGGGGACGGATTTGGCCGACTCCTCGATCCATCCGACCTGCAGGATCGAGGGGCCGTGCTTGTCGGGGATGAGCAGGGCGTTGAAGTATCCGCCGAGCAGGAGGGCGGCTCCCCCGCCGAACAGGAACATCCCCACCAGCGTGACGCCCGGGACACTGGTGCCGATCCCGGTCCGGTCGTGGATGGCGACCAGGAGGCCGACCGGTCCGGCCGCCGCCCCGTAGAAGAACGCCGCGGGCATGACCGCGCGGTTGCCGACGGCCTCGGTCATGGTGATGAGCGCGGCCGACAGTGCCGCTGTGGCGATCCACACTTTGAACCACCGGTGCCGGTAGAACCTAAAATGTTCACGCATGCGAAGTAAATCCCCATTTGGGGTGTCGTAAATTCGGACGAATCGCCCATCTTTACCTAAAGGCCGACTCCGCCACGATGACCGCGCCGATCACCATGAAGACCACCGGGACGAGCCATCTCCCCGACCGCTCGACCAACGTGATGATCTTCTTGTGCGAGCCGAGCCAGGAGGCCGCCGCGCACCAGACCGCGACCAGGACGGCGAACACCGCGACCGTGACGAGACTGGACGCCAGGCCGATCGTGCGGAACATCGGGGTGTAGACCGAGATGTTGTCGGCGCCGTTGGCGACCGTCACCCCGGCGATCGAGACCACGCCGGAGGCGACCGGCGCCGCCCCGTCGCCGTCGCCCTTCCTGATCAGGCCCCACACCCCCAGGCCGAACGGCACCAGCCCGAGCAGCCCGACCCACCTGTCCGGCACCACGCTCAGCCCGAGCGCCGCCACGGCCGAGACGGCCACCAGGATGGCGATGCCGACGTACTGGCCCGCGACGATCTGCCAGGGCCGGGGGACGCCACCCGCCCGGGAGGCCAGGAACAGCACCGTCAGGATGACGATGTCGTCCACATTGGTCCCGGCGAAGACGGCGACGGCCGTACCGATCGATTCACCCACGGGCGCATTATGGGGCCTGCCGGGATCCTCCGGGCCACCGCACCCGATCCTGACGGGTCGGCGATCACCATGGCCGTCGGTGGCCGTCGGGCATTACGATCACATTCGTCCGTCCCTGTCAGCCAGCCCGTCCCTGTCAGCCCCCGGAGGCCTCGCGTGGGCTATCCGCCGGAGTACGGCCAGCCGCCGCGAGGCGAGACGGGCCGAGGGCTGGCCGTGATCGTGATGATGATCGTCGGCGTGCTCATCGCGACGGTGGTCTCCATGATGGCGGTGCTGGATCCGGCTCCCGCGCCGAAGAGCCCTTCCGTGACCCGGGGGCCCGAGCATTCGGAGAGCGCGGTCCGCCAGGCCGCCCAGGTGGGACTCGACGCCTACTCCAGCGGGTCCTACGACGACTTCTGGGACCTGTGGAGCACGCAGGCGCAGGCGGCGATCACGCGCGAGGAGTACGTCCGGCTCTTTCAGTTGTGCCCGCAGCCCGTGTCGGACGTCCGGTTCACCCTCACCACCGTCACGGTCACCGGCGACAACGCCACGGTCCAGGCGACCCGGCTCAGCGAGACGACCGACTTCGACTTCCTCTTCGAGAGCGGCTCGTGGCGCTACGTGCCCGCGCCGGAGGAGTTGCAGGAATACCAGACCAAGGGGGCCGACCAGCTGGCCCAGGAGCGACGGGCCGCCGGGGTCTGCGGCGCCGCCGTCCCCACCACCGCCCCCGACCCGTCCAACCCCGGCGTCTCGACTCCTGCCCCGTCCGATCCCGGCGTCCCCACCTCAGTCCCGTCCTCAGCCCCGTCCGACCCCGCCGCCTCAGTCCCGTCCTCAGTCCCGTCCGACCCCGCCGCCTCCGTCCCCGGGCCCACGGCGTCCAGTCCCGTCACCCCACCGGGGTGATCCGTTTCATCCGGTACACGGATTGATCTATCCGTACACCGGCATATCGATTGATCACCAAAGTCACAGAAAGGCGCTGCCGGTTCCGGAATTCACGGCTACTGTCAAACACATGGCCCATCCCCTGCCGGCCTGGCGAGGCGGCACAGGTTCGGACAAACCGGAATCGACTGATCAGGATGCCGTCATGCAGGAGCCGGACCCCATTCCCCTGTGGCTGGCGCATCTCCGCCCCAGAGACGGGCAGGAGAAAATCAGTCCGTCCACTTCCGACACATCTATCACCATAGAGTTGGATAAAGCAGATTTTGAGGCGCTTTCCCGTAAAGCGCGGTCGACGGGCAGCAGGATCGCCGATGTGATCCATGCCGCCGTCCAGCGGGAGATCGGCAACCGGCCCCACGTCATCACGTTGATGCACCGCTGGGACCTGCACCGGGAAGACCTCGACACGGCGGCCGACGCCCTCGGGGTCGACCAGCTGTCCGAGACGGAGTGGAGCCAGATCGGCATCCGCCGGAGCCGGAGGACCTGACAGCATGCTCCCCGGCAGAGTGCTCGACGTCAGCGCGTTGATCGACATCGCGGTGGCCAAGACCGAATATTCACGGAGCATCGCCGCCATGTGCCTTTTCCGCGGCGGCGGTATATGCATCCCGGCGACCGGGCTGGCGGCGGTCCTGTCCATCTCTCCGATATCCACCCAGGTGGAGCTGTTCGAGCTCGTCACGACACCCGGTGTGAGGATCGACGACTTCACCCACGGAAAGGTCGGAGAGATCGCGGAGATTCTCGACGGCTCACGAGACGTCACCGCGGGGCACGTCATCTGGTGCGCCCAGAGCACCAAATGGCCGATCCTGACAGATCGGGGCGCGGAGCTCGTCCAGTACGACCAGCACATCATGATCGACCCGCTGCCCTAGCGACACGGGGAGACCGGGAGCTTCCGGCGGCGACACCGGGCCCGGCACTCCCCCCGGGACGGCGTCGACCGGCTCCCGTGTGCCCGCCGGCGACCAGGCTCAGCAACTACCGAAACCGTCGCCGTACCCCTCCACGTAGCCGCGGTCCCAAGTATCGCCGCGGAGGTTGTAGTCGTGCCGGTAGCTACTGCCGTCCACGCAGTCGTTGAAGCCGTCGCTGAATCCCCGCCCGTAACCCTGCCGGCAGGCCCTGTCACAGGGGCTGGGCTGGACCGCGCCCGGCACCGCCTGCGGGGCGCCGGCCGCCGCTCCCCTCGTTCCCTCCGCGGAGCCGGCGACGACGGCGCCCCCGGCCGGCCCGATCACGAGAGCGGCGAGGAGCATCGGGTTGAGCAGTAGGCGTCGCCCGCCATGCATGGCTGCCTCCTTTCCCATGGAGCCGCCACGGCGGGCATCCGACCACCGAGACGGCCCTGACCTGCACGTCCCATCCTGACCAGCGCCATGCGACCCTGCCACGACACGGGCGTGACGTGGACGTGACACGGGCGTGACGGCCTACGGCGAGCCGAGGGACGGGCCCCGGACCGCCGGCCACCCCGCCCCTCGACGGAGAACCGCCGGTCGCCCCGTCCCCGGGTGGAGAACCGTCGCCACCGAGTGATCACTTGGGCACGCCCGGCTCCGGTCCGCCCCCGTACGCCCAGCTCCGGTCCGCACCGGCACGCCCGGCTCCGGTCCGCGTGCTGCGCTTGGCTCCGGTCCGCGCGGTGCGGGATCCGGAGTAGCCGGTCACCACCGCCCGAGGCAAGATCCTCATATGAGAGATGACCTGGCGGGTCGTATGGGAGATGGCCCGGTGGATCGTACGGGAGACGACCTGGCGGGTCCTACGGGAGACGACCTGGTGGAGCTGCACATCCGCGACGGAGACCTCGCCGATCCCGGGTCCTGGGTCTACGTCTGGCTGCTGGAAGGCCGCGTGCTCTATGTGGGGACCACCGGCCTTCCCCCTGAGGTCAGGACCTGGCTGCACCTCCACGACCCCGACCCCGACATCGGCCGCGTGAGGGCCCGGTATCCGGGCATCGGAGCCGACCCGATCGACGTGGTCGCCTTCCGGCTGCCCGGATCCCTACCGCGCTCGGAGGTCAAGGTCGCGGTGATCGCTCACCTCGGCGCCGCGGGGCTTCTCTCTGCGCACTACGTGGGCGATCCGCCACAGCACGGGCCCGTCGGAGACGGGCTGTCTCCCCTCCTCCACCGGATCACCCGTCGGATCGGCGGGCCTGAGACCGGATGATCAGGTCACGGCCGCTCCTGATCGGCTGCCCCGGCTGACCGCCTGCCTTCCCTCCCTGGCAGCCGTCCGCTCCCCGGCAGCCGTCCCGGAGCGGAGGTGCCCCCGGGCGGTCGGCCGACGGCCCGGGCTACCGGGGCAGGTGGTCTGTCCACTCGGCGACGATCGACGCCGTCCCCTCCGTGATGAAAAGCTGCCCCCCGCTCTGGGGGACGTAGAAGTTCGTGTCACGCACCCATGAGGTCTCCGGATCGACGACCAGTCTGACCTGCCCTGACGACAGGGAGACCTGCAGGCCGTGCCCACCCTGGACCGCGCCGAGGCTCTGGACGTCCGGCAGCGACGCGATCGCCCGGAAGGCCGCGGCACGGACCTCCGGCGAGACCGGCGCCTGGCTGATCAGCGAGGTCAGCGCTTCGAAGACGGAGTCGTCCTGCTCCTCCGCGGAAAGCCGGCCGGCGCTCGTCCTGATGTCGCCGCGCTGCACGCCATCGGCGATCCCGGTCCGCAGCGCGGCCCGCAACGCGTCCGGATCGGCCGGCAGCCGCCGGAGCTCCTCGAAGCTCATCTCGAGCGGCCCCAGCCGGAACGGCTGCGCCCCCGTGAAATGCTGGATCTTCCCTCCCCCCTTCAGTTCCGGCCCCCTGAGCCAGGTCTGGCCGTCGCGCTGGAACCAGTACTCTTGCCGGCGCCGCTCGGAGACCCTGCCGTCGTCGTCCTTGTGCACCACCGTGACGTGCCAGTACTTGCCGGATCCCTCCGGGGTCCGCTCCGCGGTCGTGGCCGCCACGAGCAGCACCTGCCGGGCGGACAGCCGCTGCGCCGCGGCCGGCGGACCGCTGGGGGAAGCGGTGGGCGCCGTGACACCCGAGGCGATCATGACAACGGCCGCGGCGGCCACGGCGGCGGTCAGCGCCAGACCGCCTGCGAGCCGGCCGATCCCGCGCCTGCGGACCGGGGCACCGCGCATCGCGTTCCGCAGCTGGTGCCGCCGCCGGTCGATCACGTCACGTGACGGCTCCGGCTTGGCCAGCAGGGCGCCGACCTCGTGCAGGTCATCCATGGAGATCCTCCTGATCGATCACGTTGTGGAGCTTCTTGCGGGCCCGGCTGAGCCGCGAGCCGACCGTGCCGTAGGAGACGCCGAGCGCCTCGGCCACCTCCTGGTGGCTGAGCTGTCCCAGGGAGACAAGCGTGACGACGTCGCGTTCTCCCCGGTTCAGCGCGGCGAGAGCCTTGGCGAGCTGCGGCTTCATCCGCTCGGCGGCCACCGAGTTGAGGACGCGGTTCTCGTGGCTGTCGGCCACGGGCTCGTCCCCCGCGCGGGCCAGTGCCCGGTAATGACGTGCCTCCTTACGCCGGTGCCGAGCCATCAGGTTGGTGGCGATGCCGAACAGCCAGGGCCGCAGGCCGCCGCGTCCGGGGTCGAACCGTTCACGGTCGCGGAAGGCCACGCAGAACGTCTCCGCGGCGATGTCCTCTCCCACCTGCACGTCCAGGCGTCCGGCCGCGTACAGGTAGATGTCGCGGAAGTAGCGGTCGTAGACGGCGGTGAACAGCTCCGGGTCCCGCCGGAACCGGTCGACGAGCTCGGCCTCGCTCACCTGCTCACGCGTCTCGGCGGTCAAATACCCGTCTCCCTCATGCGAGTGCCTCCGGGTGAGATGGTCAACTGTCACCCACGCTTCGCCGTGAGCCCGGATCGCTTTCCCGCGTCGGCCGCGCGACACGACGCCGGGCTGGGGCACCGGAAGGCAGGCGTCCCGTCGGTCGCCATGCGGCTCTCGCGAGCCGTCCCGGCCATGGCGCGATCTTGCGAGGATGTACGGGTCCCTGAATGATGACCAGCACATCGGACGGAAGCAGCACGGTGGATTTCACAGTCGAATACGGACCTACTCCTGACGAAGTGGCACGAGCGCTTCAGCAAGGCTCCAAGCAACAGCTGAAAGTCGCCTATGTGGTGCTGCCGTCGGTCCTGTCCGTGTCGGGCCTCGTCTGCATCCTGGTCGACGCCGTCGGCATGGGAGTCGGCATGCTCGTCGGAGCGGTCACCTTCCCGTCCGTAATGGCCTGGTCACTCCGCCGGATCGCCAAGCGGCAGCTCACCCATCTCTGCGTGCCCACCGTTCTCCGGATGACCGACGACGGGTACGAATACCGGACCGACCAGACCACCACCACGATGCGGTGGTCCCTGTTCGGGCGGGTCGTGACCGGCCCCGAGTTCTGGCTGTTCTTCGTGAACAGGCAGTGCGTGGCCTTCCTTCCCAGACGTGCCTTCAACAGCGAGCAGCAGGCCGAATTCGACCGCTTCCTGGCCTCCCGGCAGAACCCGGGGCTCACCTGAGCACCGCCCCGTCGCCTCCTCGGGCCTGACCGCTCGTTCCTCTCCAGGGGCCGGGTCCCACCTCGATGATCGACGCGGCGAGAGGCATGGCCGAGACCCGATGGACAGGCCACAAGAGGAGGGCGCCTCCCTGCGCCGACCCCTGTGCCAAGCAAGCCGATCCCTGTGCCAAGCAACAGGAATCAGCGGGCTCACCTGCGCGAACAGCCGCTACTCACTGACGGCACACTGATCGGTGCCGGATTTTACACAGCCTTGACGCCTACCTAACGGATATGTATAACGTACATGCAGATGATCGCGTGCGCCGCCCTGAGGCCGTGGGACTCGACGGCCGCCGCGACGGGTCCAGCCCCGCCCGGCTGTCCTGTTGACATGGCGACACCGGAAGGGCGTGCCTGCATCGATGCCTACCAGCCACGCAGGTGTGCGGCTGGAGAAGGTTCCGCTCCACCGAGCGGCTACCAGTCAGGAGAATCTCTGTGCGTAAATTCAAGCGGGGAGCCACGCTCGCGCTCGCCACTGCGGCCGCGCTTGTCGGATCCCTCACCACCGGCAGCCCGGCGATGGCGGCGTCGTCGCCGATCGCGGCATGCGGCGGCGGCTCCTATCACGTGATCGACCAGCACGACCTGGGCAGAGCCACTGTCTACCTGCTGTACAACGGCAGCACCAACTGCGTGGTCACCTGGAAGGACAGCCCGAACAACGTCCGCGTCAATGCCGTGATCAGGCGCGAGCGCGGGAAATACGTCACCGACCCCGGTAACTTCTCGACCTACGCCGGCCCGGTGAAGATCTCCGCCGCGGGGAAGTGCGTCCAGTGGGGCGGCGATTACGGCAGCAAGCAGTACACCTCGCCCCTTGAGCACTGCGGCTGATCAGGATCCTGACCCACGCGGAGCCGCCCGGTTCCGGTCTCCCGCGGGTGGCCTGGCCCGGGCGGCCCCCTCCCGGCGCGGACGTCCGGGCGGCCCACCGGACAGCACCGGACCGCGCGTACCATTCAGCGATGGAAGTTTTGGAGCCGGAGGTGTGGCGGGCTCGGACGGAGGCGCACCGGAAACGGGTCGAGGCATGGACGGCGCCGCACTTGGCGCGCAGGGCCCGAGGCGAGGCCCATCCCATCGAGGACTTCCTGTTCACCTACTACGGGCACCGGCCGACGCGGCTGCAACAGTGGCATCCGGGCACCGGGGTGGTGTTGAAGGAGGCGCGCGATTTCGGCCGCTTCTACCTCGACACCCCCGAGGGAGCCACGCTCGACACCGCGGCGCTGATGGACAGGCGCAGGGCCACCGTCGAGTGGATCGCGCGGCTGCTGGCCGCCACCGCGGCCCGGCCGGCCTATCTGGGCTGCTTCGGCCTGCACGAGTGGGCGATGGTCTACAAGACCACGGAGATACGGCACGGCGCCTGGCCGCTGCGGCTCGGCGGGGACGAGATCGCAGAGGTCGTGGAGCAGCGAGGCGTGCGGTGCGGTCATTTCGACGCCTTCCGCTTCTTCACCCCCGAGGCACGCCCGCTCAACGCACTGCAGCCGACGCGGCAGCAGCAGTGGGAGCTGGAGCAGCCGGGTTGCCTGCACGCCAACATGGACCTGTACAAGTGGGCGTACAAGCTGTCGCCCCTGGTGAGCAGCGAGCTGGTCGCCGACTGCTTCATGCTGGCCCGTGACATCCGCACCGTGGACATGCGGGCCAGCCCGTACGACCTGAGCTCGCTCGGCTATCGGGCCATCCGGATCGAGACGCCCGAGGGACGGGCTGAGTACGCCGCCGAGCAGCGGGGCTTCGCCGAGCGGGCACGGCCACAGCGTCAACGCCTGCTCGACGCCTGCGAACAGCTGCTCGCCGCCCCTGACCGACGGTGACCAGCCCGGGCCCGAGCCCCTGTGGCCTCCGCCCGGCACGGCGCCTGATCCGGCACGGCGTCTGATCCAAGGGAAATCCATGGTCAGACGCCGTTTCTGAGGCCCGGCGGAGAGCGTGGGATCCGAACCCACGAGGCCGGTCACCCGGCCCGGCGATTTTCAGGAGCGCTGCGCTGTCAGCGGGACAGGGCCTCGTACCAGGACGGGAGCATCCTTCCAGCCCTTGGCAGCAGAAGGCCATCCCGCACTATCCCGACTGCTCTCGCCTTTTGCTCACTGGAATCCGGGTTGCTTGCTGGAATCCGGGTGAGATTCACGGCTTTCTGTCACTGAAAGACTTTTTCTCCCCAGCGATTGACCGACCCTCTCCACTGTCCGAGATCATGTCGAGCATGTTGTTCAGCCGCTTTCTTGCCATCGGGCTTCTCAGCGGGGTCGCGCTGCTTCCTCTCCTCTGGCTCCAACGGGGCGACGGATTCGAGCACCTGCGTCTGGCCGCGCTCATGGGTCTGGATATCGGCCAACTCTTCACCGTCCCGATCGCCCTGGTGGTCGGAGCCTGGAAGGCCAGCTTCTGGAACAAGCGACCCCGTCCACCGGCTCCGGGCTTCGTCCTGGGAGGGATCACCTTCGCGTTCGGGGCTCTGGTCATGACACAGGCGATAGCCACGACACGATGGCTCCGTGGCGGACCTTCCGGTGTCGGCGATCCGGACGGCGAATCCGTCATAGCAATGCTCGCCGTGCTTTCGGGAGGAGTCGCCCTACTCGTCGGCACAGTGATCCTGGTCAAACGGAGCATCACCGTCAAACGTTCTCGGAAGATGGGCGTCCTGACACCCACGGGCCAGTGATCAACTCGGTGAGATGTCGGAGGCCTTTCAGGACTCCACTGTGACGGGCTGAGGTTTTGGGACCCGGACCCGGCCCCTGGACCTGCGGACCACGGACCCTGGACCTGCGGACCGGAGGAAGTCGATCCGGCCAAGATCTGAGGCTCTGGCCTGCGGGTGCGATGTCCGTGAGCATTCGCTCGGTTCCGGCGCCGTTCGCCCTCTTGGCTGCACTCGTGGCCGCACGGCCACACACGTACGGTGGAATGCTGTACCTCTGCTTCTGCTGTACCTCTGCACCTCTGCGCTGCTCTCCATACCCAGCTTCCCGGCATCAGCCGACTCCCACGCCCCAGCCTCCGTTGAGCTTGGCCAGCAACAGTTTCACTCCGGGACGATGTCCACCTCCTCCGGACGGATCGTCAGCGGCACGGTGGAGCACGTCCGTGGCGTCGCGGACGCGCCTCGCGATCCCTTCGATGAGGCCGGCGGGCCCATTCAGCGGATCCGCATAGGTCTCGAAGCCCGGTTCGGGATGGAAACATCCCCACCAGTCCAGCAGCGCGTTCAGTGCCTCCTGCCGGGGTGGTCCTGTCCGTTCACCAATCGCCCTCAGGAACACGCCCGTCGCGGGAACGGCGGCCGGGTAGAGAGTTCCGGCGTGATCGTTCGTGACCGCGTACCGGAGATCCACGAGCGCGCGGGCGGCCTCCTGAGCGGCTACGGACCGGGCCAGTGCCTCCGTCGCCGCTTGGGCGTTCTCAGGGAGATACCAACGCGGGCCAGGTATCCGTGCCCAGTCCACATCCTCCACTGCTGTCCTCCCGCCACTCCCCGAGCGGATTCCCCAGGCCCGGCCGGGGAAACACGACCCAACATCATTCCGCGTATATGCCGCGAACGCCGGCAGAGGATCCTCACAGCGGCGTACGGCTGCGCGGCCCGGAAGCGGTCAACGGCGCCTGGTCCGAGGGAAATCCATGGTCAGACGCCGTTTCTGAGGCCCGGCGGAGAGCGGGGGATCCGAACCCACGAGGACTGTCACCAGCCCTGGCGGTTTCAAGAGAACTGCGTTCCGGACGGCAGCAGGGCCTCCTGCCCGGGCGGAAGCACCTCCTCCGTACTCCCGTAATAAAGATCATCCTGCGTATGTCCCATGCCGGCCAGCCGTCTGCATAATGACGGGGAGATCGAGAAGGTGATGCCATGGAGGACTACCAGCGTGTGCTCATCGGCCGAATGGTCGAGCGCATCGACCTGTACGACTCCGATGAGATCCCCCTGCCCAAGCTGGCCGAAGACCTTCGCGGCCTGTTCGAGGCAGCCGACCCCCGCGGACTGAGCATCAGGGACTCGTTCGAGGACATCTGGGCCGAACTCGATGCCGAGAGCGAGCTCAGGACTGAACCATGGGCGCCTCCCGGACTCGCCGACGACGCTCACTTGCGCGAGATCCTCCGTCGACTGCGCATCTGGATCGAGTGGCACGGCCTCGCCCCTTCTGATCCGTAGGCCCCAAGCGATGTTCGAAGGCGTTCGGGCGCGTTCGCCACGCAGGCCGCACACGAGCCGCCTGTACGTATCAGTCCAGCTCGGTGCAAGGTCGTCCGGCCCGTTGGCTCCCAGGTCGGCTCCCGGAACGGCTCTGGAAACCGGCTCGACGCTGCCACTCTCCTCGCCCATACTCGTGGTGGTGATCCGCCGGGAAGCCCGCCCCCGTACCTGCAAGGTGAGCCTTTCGGCAACGCGTCGAGGCACCGGCGCGGCGACGGTGTCTTGGAACTCGGCGGACCACTCAGAGAAGCGAGCAAGACAGCAACCAGGCTCCCGGTGGGCCGGGGCTGAGGCACGAAACCCCGGCCCACCGATCGCCCCCGACCCCGTACGAAGATCAGCCACCGCCAGGCGATCGTGAGGGCAGTACCGGTTGCGGCGATGTGACGTCATCGGTTCCCGGCGGCTCCGAGCCGGATGGGCAGGGCTGCGGGGCTTCTCTTGAGAACGTGCCAGCTCGATAATCACTGCGTGACCAAGATCCCGATGTGGTCCAGGATGGCGTCCGTCCTGATGGTGCTGGCGCTGGCGCTTAAGGTCCTCACGGTGACCTTCTGGGCGGGTGGCACCGTACGTGAGGTGCTTGACGGGGTGTTCATCGTCGTCGGTGCTCTTGCCGCAGCGCTCTACCTAGGAGCCGGTGTGCGGGGGTTGGCCAAAGCGCGCAGGCATGAGTATCCCAAGTCCTTTCCGGGGAAAGCAGCCGATGGGCTGCGTAAGCGCATGGTGGTGTCTTCGGCGCTCCGGCTGTCCATTGCCCTGACAGGGCTGTATGCGATCTCCGGGACTTTCGTGTCGGCGGTTCGGTCGGGCCGGTACGGAGCCAGGCCGCTCGGCTGGGGGATGGAGGTCATCGGGCATCTCCCCATGGCCCTGTGGTTCGCCGTAGTGGGGATTTGCGCAGTGACCGTGGTGTGGGCCGCAATGACGTCAGGCAAGTAGCGAGCCGGCGGCTCGAAGAAACCTGTAGGTGGCGGTGCGGTCCTCGTACGGCGGCGCGCCGCGCCGCCGCCTTGAAGGTCGGCGGTCGTCGGAAGTCCAAGACCCTGCGAACGAGGGCTCTCGCTGAGAATTTCCTGTCGGATCTCCGGCAGGCGGCCAAGCGAGGTGAGGGCTTCGACGTGGAAACCGGATTGCCCATGTCCATGGCCATGGTGAAGTCAGGGTGCATGTCCGATCCGAGCCAGGCGATTTGCTCGGTGGCAGACCAGGCCGGATGCCCCAGAGCGTCACCCAGGAGTCTCCAGGCGCCCCCAGAGCATCGCTTCATCCTCACTGAGCCGCGACATGGTTCATTCTGACGCGCGACGCGCGTACCCCGCATGGCTGATCATCCCGGAGCCGGAGTACCCCCGCCGGAGGCCTGGGTTTATCAGGAGTGGAAGCTCTCCCAGTACTCCTCATGACTCTCGGTGAAGTCGTCGGGACGCATCTGGCGCAGCTCGCGATACCGGTCTACGTAGAAGTCGAGGGCTTCATGAAGGGTGCATCCGAAGGTGTCCTTGATGAGCTTGATGCCTCTGATCCTTTGGCCCTGGATGACGAGGTCGTCTAATCCGGCCAGTTCATCACTCATGCAGTGATCCTGGAGCCGGAACCGCTGCTCCGGCAAACCGTTTCTCGGTCGGGCAGTCGGGCGCTGACGCAGAGTGCTGGTGTGCTCAGCGTGAGTTGTGGGCGGCGGCGCGGCAATCTTGGCCGGACCGTCAGATCAGTACGGCGCGGCGGGTGTGCGGCGGCCGGCCCGGTGTCCCGCCGTCCGGGACTGGCCCCAGGCCACACGCCCGGACGGCGGGCGGGCGGAGGGCCGGGGTACGGCGGCGCGCCGCGCCGCCGCTTGACGCGCTGACACTCCGGCTCGACGGCGGGGCCGCTGCGGCCACCACGATCGCGCGTAAGCGGTCGGTCTTCTACAACGCACTTCAGTACGCCGTAGACCTGGAGGAATTGACCTCCAACCCCATCGACAAGGTGAAAGCATGGACGCCTCCGAAGGAACAGGTCGCCTCGGCTCTGACGGCACGGCCGTACGATCTGCGGCACGCGGCCGTGTCGCTCTGGCTCAACGCCGGTGTGGCGGCCCCAAGGCGGCCGAGCGAGCGGGACATGAGGTGGACGTGCTGCTCAAGGTCTACGCCAAGTGCATCGACGGGCGCTGAGGTCGCCAACCGGCGGATAGACGACGCGCTCGCGGCATGATCACACCTACGCTCAAGGGCCCCATCACCACAGGGCCCTTCGTTGGCAGCGAAAGGGGCGAGGGTTCGAATCCCCTTGTCTCCACCAGAGGACCGTTCGCCAGACGGCGTGAAGGGAGTTGACGGGATCCCGCCGATCGGCTTGACCGGGCGGGATCTCGTCGGTTCCGGGCTGCCGGAGTCGCCGGTCAGGTTGTCGCCGGGCTGGTGAGGTGGCCCGTCAGGCTGGTTCGGGCTCGTGCGGTGGCTGTCGTGAAGGGCCGGAGATGACGTCCACGCCCGGTTGACTTAGAGCGCGCTCCAACACCTAGCGTCGTTGGCAGACGGCTTCGAACCTGGGAGGCAGCACCATGACCGACATCTCCACCCGGCACCTAGGCGGACTGGCGGTCTCCGCGCAGGGTCTGGGGTGCATGGGCATGAGCCACGGCTACGGCACCGCAGACGACGCGCAGTCGATCGCGACGCTGCGCCACGCCCTCGATCTCGGGGTGACCTTCCTGGACACCGCCGACTTCTACGGCGCCGGGCACAACGAGCAGTTGATCGGGCGGGCCGTCGCCGGACGCCGCGACGAGGTGGTGCTGGCCACGAAGTTCGGCTTCGCCAACCGCTTGGGCGAGCCCACCCGGATCCGCGGCGACGCCGCCTACGTGCGGCAGGCGTGCGAGGCGTCACTGCGCCGGCTCGGGGTTGACCACATCGACCTGTACTACCAGCACCGGGTCGATCCGCAGGTGCCGATCGAGG
>NZ_JBSFPS010000212.1:0-18593 GCF_053588315.1 Streptosporangium sp. NPDC003464
CGGACCCTGGCTGCCGGAGCCGCTGGTCACCGCCGAGGACGACGTCGCCGGCACCGTCGAGCGCGCCGAATCGTTGTCGATGGCGATGCTGGTGGCCCAGCGACTCGGGCAGGCTGGTCAGCTCAGCATCCAGACGGAGATGGGTGAGGGCGGTGAGTCTCCGCCAGCGGGGGCTCCTTGAGGTCCACCGGCCTGATGTTCAGCTCCTCCGAGGCGGTGAGGACCACCGCCCCCGCGCCGCCCACGGCCGGCAGCGCGAGAGCGCTGGCCAGCAGCCCCGCGGCCACTGCCGCTCCGGCGAGCCGGGCGACCTTCCGGACGGCCGATCCGTCGGCTCCGGTGTCGTGCGACCGGCGGCCGGTCCCCCTGGCGTCGGTGAGCAGACGCTCGACGGGCGCACGCATACGGTTCTCCCTCGTTACCCCTTTATGGCCGGTCTTTAACCTATATGTGGAATGAAGGGCATGCCGCTGGATGTCGCGGAACGGGGCCGGCTCACGGGCCGGCACGTGCTCCCGCGTCAGCGCCGTGGGGTGCGCAGGTGGATGCGTTCGCCCTGCTTCCCGAAGAGGCTGAGCAGTTCGACGCTGCCGCGTCCGGCGGCGCCGAACCAGTGCGGGATCTGGCAGTCGAACTCGGCCGCTTCGCCGGCTCCCATGAGGAAGTCGTGGTCGCCCAGTTTCACGCGGAGCTGTCCGCGGAGCACGTAGAGCCATTCGTAGCCCGAGTGGGTCCGCAGGTGGGGCTCTCCGTCGTGCGCCGGAATGGTCATCTTGTACGCGCGTGGTTCTCCCTGATGTCGCGACAGCGGGATCAGCACTCGGCCGTCTTTTCTGGTGGGCTGCTGCGGCACGCGCGGATCGAGTATCCGGGGTACGGCGACGATCTCGTCGAGGGGGATGCCCAGCACCGCGGTGATCGGCAGGAGCAGCTCAAGGCTCGGCTTGCGCTGAGCCGACTCCAGCCGGGACAGCGTGCTGGTCGAGATGCCGGTGGCTCGCGCGAGGTCGGCCAGGCTGATGCCCTTCTTCTCGCGGGCACGTCGCAGCCGAGGGGCGATCTGCTCTATCACGGCACTGACGCTCGGTTGCTCGTCCATGGGACGCAGTCAACCAATGTGTCCCGGAATCAGCAACAGAGTTTGTCGGTTCCGGCCAAGTCTCCCGATCCTCTCCATGGAGGTGATCCGGATGGACGCAACAACGGACCCAACGAGCGGATCGGGGTCGGAGATGCTGTGGGACACGATCGTCATCGGCGGCGGGGCCGCCGGCCTGTCGGCCGGGGTCGTGCTCTCGAGAGCGCGGTTCGCGACTCTGGTCGTCGACGGCGGAGAGCCCCGGAACGGGCCCGCCGATCACATGCACGGGTACCTGACCCGGGACGGCATGGCGCCGGGAGAGTTCGTCGCGACCGGACGAGAGGAGCTCGCCCGTTACGGCGGGACACTTGTGCGGGCATCGGTGACCGGCGCGCGGCGCGCCCCGGACGGCACGTTCGAGCTGCGGCTCGACGACAACCGCGCCCTGCGCGCCCGGTCGGTGCTGGTCGCGACCGGGCTGACCGACGGACTGCCCGACATCCCGGGGCTGTCCGAGCGGTGGGCGTCCGAGGTGCACCACTGCCCCCACTGCCACGGCTACGAGGTGCGGGGGCGCACCATCGCCGTGATCGGCGGCGCGATGGCGGCGGTATCGACGCACCTGGCCGCGCTGATGCGCCGTCACAGCTCCTCGGTGACCTTCTGCGTCAACGGCGCCGAGGTCAGCACCGCCCAGCGGCAGCGCCTCACGGCGTACGGCGTGCGCCTGATCGACGCGCGCGTCACACGGGTCGTGGCGAATGCCGGCACCGCGGGCGGGGACCCGGTCGCGATCGAGCTCGACAACGGCGGGACGGTCGCGTGCGAGGCCATCTTCGTGGCCCCCCGCCCGGTGCCCCATGACGCGGTCCTGACCGCGCTCGGCGCGGGCAAGGACCCGGTGAGCGGACTCGTCGCCGTCGATCCCCAAGGTGCCACGGATGTCCCCGGGGTCTGGGCGGCCGGGAACGTGGTCAACCCCCGGGCGCAGGTCATCGCCGCCGCGGGCGCGGGCTCCACCGCCGCCATCAACATGACAGGCTGGCTGCTCGAACGGGAGCTGTCCGCTGCCCTCTCGCCCGACGGGCCCGACGCCGGGGGTGCGATCTGATGGCGGGCATCACCGCGGAGACGCCCCGGGACACTCCCTCCGACCGGTTGCCCGCCGGTGTGTACCTGCTCGGTTTCAGCCTGTTCGCGATGGGGACCGCGGAGTTCCTGCTGGCCGGCGTACTGCCGGCGGTGGCGGCCGATCTGGACGTCACGCTCTCCTCGGCCGGGTTCCTGATCACCGCGTTCGCGCTGGGTGTCGTGATCGGCGGGCCACCGTTCGCGGTGCTCAGCCTGCGCTGGCCGCGCCGCACCGCGCTGGTGGCGACGCAGGGCGCCTTCGCGGCCAGCATCGTCGTCGGACTGCTGGGCGACTACCAGGTCCTGCTGCTGACGAGGGTGGTCTCGGGTAT
The DNA here is from genome assembly GCF_053588315.1 of Streptosporangium sp. NPDC003464. Classification (NCBI taxonomy): domain Bacteria; kingdom Bacillati; phylum Actinomycetota; class Actinomycetes; order Streptosporangiales; family Streptosporangiaceae; genus Streptosporangium; species Streptosporangium sp. NPDC003464. Next base: position 2,545 of record NZ_JBSFPS010000212.1, read on the forward strand.
CGCCTACGCGGGCTTCTTCGCCGTCGCGTCGGTGACCGCGATCAGCCTGGTGACGCCGGACCGGAACGCCCGCGCCTCCGGAGTCGTGGTCAGCGGGCTCAGCGTGGCGATGGTCATCGGCGGCCCCGCGGGCACGCTGCTCAGCCACTTCGTCCAGTGGCGCGGCGGCTTCTGGGCCGTCGTGGCCCTGACGGTCGCCGGGATCGCCGGTTGCCTCCTCGGACTCCCCGCCGCCGGCTCGGGCGTCGGCCGGTCCACCGGGCCGAGTGTCTCGCGGGAGCTCGCCACGATGCGGAGACCGATGCTCTGGGGCATCTACGCGATCACGATCCTGACCACCGCGGCGTACATGATCACGTTCAACTACCTGGCGGCCATGCTCGCCGACATCACCGGCGTCCCCGAGGTCTGGATCCCGGCGATCCTCGCGCTCTTCGGGGTCGGCGCCTTCGTCGGCCTGTCCGTCGGCGGCCGCGTCTCCGATCGGCGCCCCCACCTCGCGCTCCTCACCGGCGCGTCGGCGATCGTGATCCTGTCGGTCGTGATGGCCGGCGTGATCCAGCAGGTCTGGGCGGTGGTGCCCACGGTTCTCCTGATCGGCGTCGCCGCGTTCGTACTGAACCCCGCCCTCTACGGACGTGTCTTCGCCATCGCGGCCGATGCGCCGACCCTCGCCGGCGCCACCACCGTGTCGGCGTTCCAGCTCGGCATCAGCATCACCCCCGTCCTGGCAGCCGCCCCACTCACCCAAGGGGTCACTCTCACATCGGTCTGCCTGATCGGGGCCGCCCTCGCCGCGGCCGCCGTACCCCTCATTCTCCTGGACCGGGCACGACAGGACCGCCCGACGCGACGCGCGGCGGCTGACACGGCCCCGGCCGCCGTCCGTCCGGCTCACGACGGGGCCGCCGGGAAGGCCCGGCCGGTGGCCTGACGCGGCGCGGCCCGCGCGGAGGTCCGCGCGGGCCGCAGGCGGTGCCGGAGTGCCTAGAGCAGGCTGTTCTGGGTCAGCCAGTCCTTGGCGACCGTGGCGGCGTCGTCCTTGTCGATCGCCACGCGCTTCATCAGCGCCAGGAGCCCGGCGGTGTCGAGCTTGGCGGAGACCGCGTTCAGCGTGGTCCGCACGGTGTCGTTCACCCCGGCCTTGTTGACCAGGGGAGCGATGTTGTCGGCGGCGAAGGCGTTCTTGGTGTCCTGCAGCGAGACCAGGTCGTTGAGCACGATCTTGGGGTCGGTGGTGAAGACGTTGCCGACCTGGACGGTGCCGTCCTTGATGGCGTCGGCGGTGGCGTCGCCGGTCTTCTTCCACTCCTTGAACTCAAGGCCGTAGGTGTCCTTGAAGTTCTTCTCCTGGCGGGACTGGAACTCCGGCGGGCCGCCGACCGCGTAGTTCTTGGCGACCTTGACCAGGTCCTCGATGGTGGTGAGGCCGTCCTTGGTGGCGGTCGCCTTGGTCACCGTCAGCGAGTTGTTGTCCTCGGCGGCCGCGGGCTCCAGCACCTCCAGCTCGGCCGGGAGCTTCTCCTTGAGTCCGGCGACGACGTCGTCCTTGGTCTTCGCCGTGGTCGTCTTGTCGACGAAGGCGAGCAGGGAGCCGATGTATTCCGGCAGGACCGTCAGGCCGCCGCTCTTGGCCTGGTCGAACAGGACCTCGCGGCTGCCGATGTTGAGCTTCTTCTCGACCTGGACGCCCTTGGCCTCCAGCGCCTGGGAGTAGATCTCGGCGAGCAGGACGTTCTCCGGGAAGTTGGCCGAACCGACGACGACCTTCCCCCCGGGGGCGGCCGCGGATCCCGAGCCCGCGGGGCTCGCGGACGCGCTGGTCAGCGGGTCACCACCACCACCGCACGCGGTAAGAGTGAGCGCCGCGGACAGGATGACTGCCGCGGTGCGGAAAAGGCGCTTCATCGTGCTTTCCCTTCTAAAACGGGGGGTAATAAGGAGATTACCGTACGGTCTGGCGCTGACTCACCCCCGGGGAGACCGTGACGCGTTGCACCAGAGCGAAACCCAGCTGGACGATCAGAGCCAGCAGCGCCACCAGGACGGCCCCTCCGATCGTGCGTGGGAAGTCCTTGGTCGCCAGGCCGTCGACGATGTAGCGGCCGAGGCCGCCCAGCCCCACGTAGGCGGCCACGGTCGCGGTCGCCACCACCTGGATCGCGGCGATCCGCAGGCCGAGCAGGATGAGCGGCAGCGCGACCGGCACGAGCACCTTGCCGAGGACCTGGCCGCCGCGCAGACCCATGCCGTAGGCGGCGTCCCGCAGGTCGGGATCCACTCCGCGCAGGCCCTCGTAGGTGTTGACCAGGATCGGCGGTACGGCGAGCGCCACCAGCGGGATCAGCACCGGGACGATGGTGCCGACGCCCATCAGCAGCACGATGAGCACCAGCAGGCCCAGCGTCGGGAGGGCGCGGGCCGCGTTGGCGCTCAGGATCGCGAACAGCGCGCCCCGGCCCGTGTGGCCGATCCACAGCCCCAGCGGCAGCGCGATCAGCATGGCCAGCAGCAGCGAGAGCCCGGAGAACTCCAGGTGCTCCAGCAGCCGGGCGGGGATGCCGTCCGGGCCGGACCAGTTGTCCGGGTCCCCGAAGAAGTCGATCAGCCAGTTCACGCCGTCCCCCTCGCCCGCGACCATGGGGTGAGCAGCCGCTGCGCCAGGACCAGCAGCAGGTCGGCGACCGCCGCCAGCGCCACGACCAGCACGATGCCCACGATGATCGGGGTGTAGAACTGCCGCTGCCAGCCGTCGATGAACAGGTAGCCCAGCCCGCCCCTGCCGACCAGCGCGCCCACGCTGACCAGGCTGATGCTGGAGACCGCCGCCACCCTGAGCCCGGCCAGCACGACCGGGACCGCGATCGGCAGCTCCACCCGCAGCAGCCTCCGCATCGGGGTGAAGCCCATCGCCACCGCCGACTGGCGCACGTGGTCGGGGACCGAGGTGAGCCCGTCCACGACGGCCGGGATCAGCACCGCCATGGAGTAGAACGTGAGCGGGACCATGACGGTCGTCCGGGTGGCCAGACCGGTGACCGGGATGAGCACGATGAAGACGGCCAGCGAGGGCAGCGAGTAGATCACGTTCATCACGCCGACGGTCGGCTGGTAGAGCCAGCGCCAGCGGACGCCGGCCAGCCCGAGCGGGAGCGCGATGAGCAGCCCGACGACGACCGGCACCAGCGCCATGACGACGTGGTCCTCCAGCAGGACCTGGATGGAGGCCCAGTTGCGCCCGATCCAGTCCCAGCGGATCAGCGGTTCCTCATGCACCGACGCCCCCGGCGACCTTGCCCAGCGCCTCGTCCAGCGCCTCGCGGGTGGCCACGCCCTCCACCCTGCCGTCCTCGTCCACCGCGATCGCGCTCCCGGAGGGGGACAGCAGCGCCGCGTCCAGCGCGCCGCGCAGCGAGTCGCGGCCCCTGACGAACGTCCCGTACGGCGCGAGCGGCACGTCCGCCACCGTGCCCGACTCCGGCAGGTCCTTGACGGCCGCCCAGCCCAGCGGCCGGTCCGCCCCGTCCACCACGGCCAGCCAGTCCTCGGCCGTGTCGCGCACCGAGGAGACCTCCGCGGAGGCGGGCACCGTCAGGTCGGTGCGCAGCCGCAGCCCCTCGTCGGAGATGAACGACAGCCGGCGGATGCCCCGGTCGCGGCCGAGGAACTCGCGGACGAAGTCGTCGGCGGGCCGGGCCAGCAGCGTCGGGGGGTCGGCGAGCTGCGCCAGATGTCCGCCGACGCGGAGCACGGCCACCCGGTCGCCGAGTTTGATGGCCTCGTCGATGTCGTGGGTGACGAACACGATGGTCTTGTTGAGCTCGGCCTGCAGCCGGAGCAGCTCCTCCTGCAGGCTCGTCCGCACGATCGGGTCCACCGCGCTGAACGGCTCGTCCATCAGCAGCACCGGCGGGTCGGCCGCCAGCGCGCGGGCCACGCCGACGCGCTGCTGCTGACCGCCGGAGAGCTGGAAGGGGTAGCGGTCGGCCATCTTGAGGTCGAGGCCGACCCGCTCCAGCAGCTCCATCGCCCGGTCCCGGGCCTTCTTCCGGTCCCAGCCGAGCAGGTGGGGCACCGTCGCCACGTTGTCGACGATCTTGCGGTGCGGGAAGAGCCCGGCCTGCTGGATGACATAGCCGATGCCCCGGCGCAGGGTCGGCGGGTCGATGCTCTTGACGTCCACGCCGTCGAGGAGGATCTGCCCCTCCGTCGCGTCGATCATTCTGTTGATCATGCGCAGGGACGTCGTCTTGCCGCACCCCGAGGGGCCGACGAACACCGTTATCTCTCCCGTGGGCACCTCAAGGCTCAGACCGTCGACGGCGATGGTCCCGTCGGCGTAGCGCTTGGTCACCCGGTCAAATTTGATCATGCGCAACCTCTTGCTCCTCGGCAGGGCCGCGGCCCCCTGCCACAACTGCCCCATGATCTATCGCGGACCACCCTATGACCTATGACCGACATTTCCGGTCTGTCTTCCCGGCTTCATCCGGAGGTCCCCGCAAGCCTCTCCAACCATCGCGATATCTATCAAATGGACATTCAATACTGCGGAGAACCTCAACGGACCGGCACGATTACCCATATCGTGGAGATTGACACCTTCAGCGCCACACGCACCACCGGCCCCAGGGCCTCCACTCTCCACCACGCTCGCTCGAACCTTCAGAGGAACCGGTCCCGTGCCCCAACCGCTCCTCGGTCAACACTCGCGCGGCGAACTGATCGCCGAGCTCTACGACCGTCACGCCGCCGGCCTGTTCGCGTACTGTCACGATCAGCTCGGCGATCCCGGCTCGGCCGCCGACGCGCTGAGAGCCGTCCTCGCCGCCGTCCCGGACCTGGAGCCCCCGCGCGCCGCACTTTACGCGGCCGCCCGCCGGGAGATCTACCTGCGAGACGTGGTCCACGCCCCGCCCGCCGCCGGCGCCGACCCGGTCGCCGCCTTCGTCGAGCGCGTGCTGCGCGACCTGCGCCCGCACCAGCGCGAGGTGCTCTACCTGTCCGGCGTGCGCGAGATGGACACCGCCGAGCTGTCCTGGGTGCTCGACGTGGCCGCCGACACCGCCGACGAGCTGACCGTGAGCGCCTGCCGGCGCTTCGCCCAGTCGCTGAACCTGGCCCTGGCCTCCACCAGGGTGCCGGACCACCTGGCCGAGGTGTTCGGCGCCCTCCCCGTCGCCCCGGTCCGCGACGTGCTGGTCCGCGCCCCCTGGGCCACCCCGCCCGCGGCGCTGCGCGCCATGACGCTGGGATCGCCGTCCCGTACGGCCGCCGCCCCACCGTCGGCCGCCCTGCAGGTCAGGCAGCTCTGGCCGACGGCCCCGGCGTGGCCGCCGGCCGAGACCGGTACGCCCGCCGCCCCCGGCGTGTTCTTCCTGCCGGACCGCGCGCCCGACCCCTTCCCCGACCCCTTCGCCGCCCCGGATCCCGAGGTGGTCTCCACGCACGAGGCCACCACCGAGCCGATGCCCAGGCTCAAGGACACGGTCCTGACGGCGCTCGACGACGTGCTCACCCGGCCCCGGCGGCCGAGGCCGAAGCGGCCGAGACCGCGCGGCGCGGCCCCCCTGGCCGCCCCGGCCGCGTCACCGCCGCCGGCCACGCCGCCCCTGCCGGCCCCGCTCCCCGCCGACGTGCTCGACGACCCCCCGGCGCCGCCCGCCGGCCTCTCCCCTCCGCCGGAGGACCTGTTCCGCCCGCTCAGCCCCGAGGCGCGGGCGACCCGGGCCTATACCGACCGGCTGGTCGCCGCCGCGCCCCGCGCGGAGCCGGCCCCCGCCGCGTCCGAGAGCCGGCCCGCGCCCGTGGAGCCGCCGGGCGCCTCGCCGTCCCCCGGCAGGCACGCCCGTACGGAGCCGCCCCTGCCGGGCTGGCCCCTGCGGCCGGAGGAACTGGACGCCCTCCAGCCCCGGCCCGCCCAGCTCGGGGAGACCGCCCAGCTCGGGGAAATCGCCCGGCCCTGGGAGACCATCCGGTCCGGAGACCTCCTCAGCCCCGAGGAGCCCGCCCGGCCTGGAGACCTCCTCAGCCCCGAGGAGCCCGCCCGGTCCGAGGAGCCCGGCCCGACCGAGGAGCCCGGCCCGACCGAGGAGCCCGGCCCGGCCGAGGGACCCACCCAGCCTTGGGCACCCGCCCGGTCCGGAGACCTCCTCAACCCCGAGGAGTCCGTCCAGCCCGACGAGGTCGCCCGGCCCTGGGCACCCATCCGGTCCGGAGACCTTCTCCAGCCCTGGGAACCGGCCCGGCCGGAGCACCTCACCCGGTCCGGGGAACCCGTCCGGCCCGGAGACCTCCTCCGGGCCGGGGGGCCCACCGCTCCCGGAGCCGGTCCGGAGAAGGCCGCGTCCGGCGCCGCCAGGGCGGGCCGGGCGGAGACCGGCCAGGCAGCGGCCTCCCGACCGGCGCGGGCGGGCAGGCGAGCACGTCGCAGGCACCAGGCGTCCGCCGCGGGCCGCCGTCACCGCGACTGGGTGTGGGAAGTGATCGGCTTCCTCATCTGCGTGGCGATCGCGATGATCGTCTTCTTCACGGTCCCGACGATCGTCACCCCGTAGGCCCGCCGGGCCGGCGCGGCACAGCCAGGGTGGTCACGTACCCTCGCCGTACGCCAAGTTGTCATATTGGCGACATGTCATGTTTAGGGCAGGCCAGAAATCGTGACGTGGGGGGTCATCATCGCCCACCCTCGTGATCGGTAGTACCGAATCACGGAAGGGCGCCCCCCTCATGCACTGGCTTGCCCGCCTCACCGCCGTCGGAGCGGTGTCCCCACTCCTCGCCCTGCCGGCTCTGCCGGCCGCGGGCGGGGCCGCCCCCGCACCGCCCCCGGCGGCCCCCTCGCACCGGGTCACCCTCATCACCGGGGACGTGGTGACCGTCCGCCAGGCCGCGGCCGGGAAGTGGGCGGTGACGGTCGATCCCGCCAAGGGCCGGGAGCGGATCAGGTTCTCCACCCACGACATCGACGGGAAGCTGCAGGTGCTCCCCGACGACATGGTCCCCTACGTGGCCGGCGACCTGATCGACAAGAGCCTGTTCGCGGTCGGCGACCTGATCGCCCAGGGGTACGACGACACCGGCAGCCCCGCGCTGCCGCTGCTGCTCTCCTACGACAAGGGCGCCCGGGCCGCGGGCGCGCTGCCCGGCGTCAAGTCGGTGGGCGAGCTGGAGAGCATCGACGCGCGGGCGGTGAACGCCGGCAAGGGCGAGCTGGCCGCGTTCTGGAAGGCCGTCGGCGCGGCGCCGGCGGCCCGCTCCAGCGAGCCCCGGCTCGCCTCGGGGATCAGGAAGATCTGGCTGGACGCCAAGGTGAAGGTCGACCTGGAGCGCAGCGTCCCGCAGATCGGCGCCCCCGAAGCGTGGAAGAGCGGGTTCGACGGCAAGGGCGTCAAGGTGGCCGTCCTGGACACCGGCGCCGACGAGAACCACCCCGACCTCGCCGGGAGGATCGCGGACAGGCGCAACTTCACCCCCGCCCCCTCGACCCAGGACGGTCACGGGCACGGCACCCACGTCGCCTCCACCATCGCGGGCCTCGGCACGGCCTCCGAGGGCCGTCGCAAGGGCGTGGCCCCCGGCGCCGAGCTGATCGTCGGCAAGGTGCTGGACGACGACGGCTCGGGCAGCTTCTCGCAGATCATCGAGGGGATGGAGTGGGCCGCGACGTCCGGTGCCGACGTCGTGAACATGAGCCTGGGCGGCGCGGCGACGGACGGCACCGACCCGGTCAGCACCGCCCTGAACACGCTGACCGAGCAGACCGGCACCCTCTTCGTCGTCGCGGCGGGCAACGAGGGGCAGGAGTATTCGGTCGGCACCCCCGGCGCCGCGACGTCGGCGCTGACCGTCGGCGCGGTCGACGCGGACGAGGCGCTCGCCCCCTTCTCCAGCCGTGGCCCGCGTCTCGACGACGGCGCCAAGCCGGACATCACCGCCCCGGGAGTGGCGATCGTGGCCGCGCGGGCCGAGGGCACCTCGATGGGCCAGCCCGCCGACGAGCGCTACACCGCCGCGTCCGGAACCTCGATGGCGACGCCCCACGTGGCCGGCGCCGCCGCGATCCTCAAGCAGCGGCACCCGGACTGGAAGGCCCGGCAGCTCAAGGACGCCCTGGTCTCGACCGCCAGGACCGCGCAGGACCTGACCGTCTACGAGCAGGGCGGCGGACGGGTGGACATCGCGCGGGCCGTACGGCAGGGCGTCACGGCCACCGGCGTGCTCGACCTGGGCACCCACAAGGACGGTGGCTCCACGAGTCCCTCCGGGACCGTCGCCTACACCAACTCCACCCAGGCGCCCGTCTCACTGACGCTGGCCGTCACCCTGAGCAACCTGGACGGTGACGCCCCCGCCCAGGGCGCGCTCACCCCGGGGTCGACGTCGGTCACCATCGACGCCGGCGCCACGGTCACGGTCCCGGTGACCGCCGACCTGGCGAAGCTGGCGTACGGCCGGCACTCCGGCCACCTCACCGCGGTCACCGCGGACGGATCGGTCTCCCTGCAGACCACGCTGGCGCTCACCAAGAGTCCCCGCACCCACAAGGTGCACATCAGCGCCATCGGCAAGGACGGCAAGCCGGCGAGCGTGAGCAACATCTTCATGTTCGGCCCCGGCCGGCAGGACAATCTCCTCACCTACCTCATGCCGTGGGAGGCCGAGGAGGGGAAAACCTTCGAGGTCTCCGAGGGCACCTACTTCGCGCAGAGTCAGTTCGGCGAGGAACGTCTGGGCGGGCACGTCATCGACATCAAGATCGACATTCCCGAGTTCCAGGTGAACGACGACGTGGAGCTGGTGTTCGACGCGCGGAAGACACGGCCGATCGTGATCAGGACGCCGCAGCCGGTGGTCCAGGATGGCATCTCCACGTTCGCCAGCTACCGTGACACCGGTTCCCGGAAGATCTCCTCGTCGTTCATGAACTTCCCCACGGTCGAAGAGCTGCACGTGGCCGGGACGCAGCCGGTCCGCGAAGGCACCTTCGAGTTCACCTCGCGCTGGCAGTACGGCGCGCCGAGGCTGTCCTCACGGGTCAACGGCTTCAAGGAGCCGCTGGACCTCTTCCCGATGGTGAGATCACCGGAGTGGAGCGGCCGGTACCGGTGGGAGCTCGTCGACGGCGGTCGCGGCACCCCCGAGGAGCTCCGCGCTCTCACGCTGCGCGGCCGGGCGGTCATCCTGTCGAGCACCTTGGACGGTCCCCAGTGGGACGAGATGATCGCGGCCGCCGCCGAGGCGGGCGCCGCGGCGGCGATCGTCATACCGACCAGCGACGACGGCGCGTGGCAGTACTGGTGGCCGGGCGAGGACAGGCAGGCGATCCCGGGTGCCTCGATCCCCTACGGCCAGGGGCAGAAGCTTCTGGAGCGGGTCCGCAAGGGCCGGGCCGTCCTCGACGTGACCGCGAACATGGCCATCCCCTATCTCTACGACATCTCGCAGGTCTCCAAGGGGCGGATCCCGGAGCAGATCGTCTATGAGGCCAACGCCTCCAACCTGGCCCGCGTGGACACCGGCTACCACGAGGCCGGCGGTTTCGGCTGGGCCAAGGAGCAGCGGTTCGGCTGGCGGCCGTGGCAGGTCTTCTCCAACGAGGGGCAGCGCTGGGTCCGCACGGGGTCCGAGCGCGTCGAGTACGTCACCTCGGGTGACACCCAGTGGGAGCACGTGGCGCAGCACATGTTCACCTGGGATGCGATGAGCCCGCTCGCCCCCGGGCTCACCGGCGGGCCGCGCAGCTACACCGCCGGTGAGAAGGTCGGCGAGCGGTGGTTCGGCCCCGTCGTGCGGCCGGCGATCCCGCCGAACAGGCCCGAGTTCACCCCGACCCGGACGGAGGACACGCTGAGGCTCGACATCCCCGAGTTCGTCGACGCCGCCGGCCACTACGGCTACGCGTTCACCTCCGACGAGGAGGACGTGGTCTCCGCCCGCCTCTACCGCGACGGCGTGCTCGTCGCGGAGCCGCGACGGGCCGGGGGGGACTTCCCCGCCGTTCCCGGGAAGGCCACCTACCGGCTGGAGCTGTCCACCAAGCGCTCGTCGGAGGAGTGGACGTACGCCACCGAGACCAGCACGGCGTGGACGTTCGGTTCCGCCCGTCCGGCGTCCGGCTCCGAACCGCTGCCGCTGCTCGGCGTCGACTACACCGTGCCCGCCGACCTGAACGGCCGGGTCCGCCGGGCGCTGCCGGTCCCGCTGGACTTCGCCGTGCGGAGCACCGCGCCCGGCCTCGCCCTGCGGAAGGTCACGGCCGAGCTGTCCTATGACGACGGCAAGACCTGGAAGCGCCTGGCGCTGCTGCCCCGCGGCAAGGACCGCTACTCCACCCTGGTCTCCCACCTCGCGGGCGAGGGCCGGTATGTCTCGCTGCGGGTCAATGCGGAGGACCGGGCAGGGAACGCGGTCAGCCAGACCGTGCTCCGCGCCTACGGCGTGAGGTGACGGGTCCGGGCGCCGGTACGGCATCACCGTGCCGGCGCCCGGTCCCTCGGCACTCGGCCGCCGCCCGGACTCTGGGCACTCGGCCGGCGCCCGGACCCGCCGGAGAAGGACACCGGTCCGCGGACCGCCGGCCGGGGCCGCCGGTCAGAGCCAGCGCTCCCGGGCGGCGTGCCAGGCGAGCTGCATCCGGGTCTGCGCGCCGGCCAGCTCCATGATGTGCGAGAGGCGCCGCTGCACGGTCCGCTGGCTGATCCCGAGCTGGCTGGCGATCGACTTGTCCGGCACCCCGGCGACCAGCAGCGACAGCAGGTACAGGTCGTCGGAGTTCAGTGGGCAGGGATGAGTCCCCTCGGCGAGGGCGCCGTCCTCGCCGATCCGCAGCGGCGTCGCCCGGTCCCAGTAGCTCTCGAACAGCGCGATCAGCGCCTCCAGCAGCTCGCCGCCCCGGATCAGCGCCGCCGTCGGCTCCGATATCCCGGCGTGCCGCACCAGCGGCAGCAGGCCGATCTCCCGGTCCACGACCATCAGCCGGACCGGCAGCCGGGGCAGGGCTCGGGCGCGCTCGCCCAGCTTGACGCCGTAGGCCACGTTGGCCTGCATCCCCGGCTCCTCCAGCAGGTCGCGCTCGTAGACCACCCGGTAGACCACCCCGCGGCGCAGCGCGTCCAGCTCCGCGTCGTTCTCGGTCGAGTGCATCACGATCGCGCTCCCCCGGCAGAAGCAGAGGACCTCCTCGCGGGCGTTCTCCTGCAGGTGTTCGAGCTGCTCGCGCAGCGCGATCCGGTTGGGCAGCACCTCCACGAGGAGGCCGGCGTCACGGCGGCGGGCGTTGCCCCGGTACTCCTCCGACAGCTGCTCCACGGTGCGCCGCGCCCAGTCGAGCGACTGCTGCTGGCGCAGCAGGCGCGCGCCCAGCACGATGTCGGGGGAGACCGCGGTGAAGCGCCGCTCCGCCGCAGCGGCCGTCTCCGCGGAGGCCGTCCGGACCAGTCCCCTGGCCTCCATGGACGACAGCACCGTCTCGACCGCGCCGACGTCGAGGTCCAGCTCCGCGGCGAGATCGACGACGCCCGCCTCGGCCGCCGTCACCAGGAACCGGTAGAGGCGTTCCTCCACCGGATCCAGCCCGACCGTTTCCAGCATGTCGCAATAATGCCATCCAAAACACGCATAACGGATGCAACTTCACCTCACAGGACGAGACCGCCGCGGGAGCCGCCCGTGGATGACGGCGCCCGGCCCTCCCCGGGCGCCGGTGCGGCCGTCACCCGGCCGACAGGATCAGGCCGCTGGTGGGCACGCCGGTCCCCGCGGTGACCAGGACGTTGCGGACCCCGGAGACCTGGTTCACCGAGGTGCCCCGGACCTGCCTGACCGCCTCGGCGATGCCGTTCATGCCGTGGATGTACGCCTCGCCGAGCTGCCCGCCGTGCGGGTTGACCGGCAGGTGGCCGTCGATCTCGATGCCGCCGTCGGCGACGAGGTCCCGCGCCTCGCCGCGCCCGCAGAAGCCGAGCTCCTCCAGCTGGGTGAGCACGAACGGGGTGAAGTGGTCGTACAGGATGGCCGTCTGGACGTCGGCCGGGCCGAGCCCCGACTGCTCCCAGAGCCGGCGGCCGACCACCCCCATCTCCGGCAGACCGGTCATCTCGTCGCGGTAGTAGCTGGTCATCATCAGCTGGCCGGCGCCGGCCCCCTGGGCCGCGGCGGCGATCAGAGCGGGTGACCTGCGCAGGTCCCTGGCCCGTTCGGCGGAGGTGACCACCAGCGCCACCGCGCCGTCGCTCTCCTGGCAGCAGTCGAGCAGGTGCAGCGGCTCCACGATCCACTTGGACGCCTGGTGCTCCTCCAGCGTGATCGGGCGCCCGTGGAACCAGGCCGCGGGGTTGGTGGCCGCGTGCCGGCGCATCGCCACGGCCACCCGGCCGAAGTCCTCGGACGTCACGCCGTAGGCGTGCATGTAGCGCCGGGCGAACATGGCGACCCAGCCCGCCGGGGTCATCAGCCCGTACGGCACGTGCCAGCTCATCTCCAGGCCCTGGGAGGACGGCTCGCCGCCGATCCGGGCGTCGGGCTGGCCGAACCTGCGGCCCGAACGCTCGTTGAAGGCGCGGTAGCAGACCACGGTCTCGGCGGCCCCGGTGGCGACCGCCATCGCGGCGTGCAGCACGGTGCCGCACGCCGCGCCGCCGCCGTAGTGCACGCGGGAGAAGAACGTCAGATCGCCGATGCCCACCTCGCGGGCCACGGCGATCTCCTGGTTGGCGTCCTGGGTGTAGGTCACCAGCCCGTCGACGTCCGAGGGGCTCAGGCCCGCGTCGTCCAGCGCCGCGAACACCGCCTCGGCGGCGAGCTGGAGCTCCGACCGCCCTGACTGCTTGGAGAACTCGGTCGCGCCGATACCGGCGACAGCCGTACTCCCCGGGAGGGAGACCACGGTGATGGGTGCCTTTCTGCGGTGGGGCGTGTGGGGGCGTGCCCGGCGTCCGGACGGGGCGGGCGCTCAGCGTCCGGGCAGGGCGAAGCGGACGGTGCCGGAGGCGTGGTCGCCAAGGCTGACCCTGCCGCGGACCTCGACCGTGAACTCGCCGTCGTCGTGGGCGACGACGGCGCCGGTGAAGGTCAGCGTGTCGCCCGCGTAGGCGGGGACGCCGAGCTTGACGTTGATGCCGCGGATCAGCGCCTCGGGGCCCGCCCAGTCGGTGACATAGCGCTCGACGAGGCCCATCGTGGTCAGGATGTTGAGGAAGATGTCCTTGGAGCCCTGTGCCCTGGCGCCCTCGACGTCGTGGTGGACCGGGGTGAAGTCCATCGTCGCCAGCGCCGTCGAGATGATCATAGTGGGGGTCAGCCCGATCACGAGTTCCGGGAGGACCGACCCGATCTCGACCTGGTCTTCGGTAAGCGTCCGCATCATGACTCCTGGGGGACCCACATCGGCAGGATCAGCTCGTCGTCCATCTGGCGATACGTCACACGCAACTGCATACCGATACCCACTTCTTCCGGCGGACAGTCCACGACATTGCCCACGATCCGCACCCCTTCCGGCAGCTCCACCACAGCGACCACATAAGGAGTGCTCAGCCCCGGGACCGGCGGGTTGTGGTGCACGACGTAGCTGTAGACCTCGCCTGTACCGCCCGCCACGACGTGCGTCCGGTCGGCCGAACGGCACGACGGGCAGATCGGGCCCGGGGGGTGCCGGAGCTCTCCGCAGTCCGCGCATCTCTGGATCCGGAGCTCGCCCCTGGCGACACCTTCCCAGAAGAACGCGGTGTCCCTGTTGACCGCCGGTCTCAGCGGGTACGGCTCGCGTGCCTCGGGCGTGGTTTTCCGCTCCCGGGGGCGAAATTTCAGTACCCGGAACAGCATGTGGGCCACGGGCTCCTCCCCCGAGTACCACGTGACGTTCCAGGTGACGAAGTAGCCCTCGCCGAGCGCCGTCTTCTTCGGCCCGGAGAGCCCGGCGAACCGGGTGGCCGGCACCAGCCGCTCGCCGACCCTGAGGTAGCGGTGGTAGGTCTGCTCGCAGTTGGTCGCGACCACGCCGGTGTAGCCGCTGCCGTCCAGCGCCCTGAGCACGTCGTCGACCGGGGTGCTCTGCTGCCCGCGGTCCCGGTTCACCCCGGGCATGTTCCAGACCTGGATCATCGCCGGGGGCGCCACGACCTCCCCGTGCACGCTGCCCGCAGCGGCCTCCGCGTCGGTGTAGACGGGGTTGGCGTCCCCCATGGCGTCGGCCCAGTGCCGGATCATCGGGAGGTTGACCGGGTCCGCGGCGGCCGCGCCCCGGACCTCGCCGAGCTCGATCTGCCGCCCGGCCAGGGCCATGAGCCGGTCGTGGAGGGCGGGCTCCGCCGTCGCGGTCATCGGGGCGGCCTCGGCAGGCTCAGGCCGAGCATGGCGATGAGCTCGCGCTGGACCTCGTTGACGCCGCCGCCGAAGGTGAGCACGATCGCGCCCTTGACGCCGTGGTCGAGGCGGTCGACGAAGTCGGCCGTCTCCGGGTCGGCCGGGTCGCCGTAGCGGGCCAGGACGTCGCCGACGATCCTGCCGACCTCCTGCATCCGCTCCGATCCGTAGATCTTGGTGGCCGAGGCGTCGGGGGCGCCCAGCCAGCCCAGGTCCATGTTGGCCGCGACCTGCCAGTTCAGCAGCTCGTTGGTCCGGAAGCAGGCGTAGACCCGGCCGAGCGCCCGCCGTACGGCCGGCTCCTCGATGAGGCCGGTGCCGCGGGCCCAGCGCAGGAACCTGTCGTAGGTGTGGGCGATGTTGCCCGCCGGGCCCAGCGTGACCCGTTCGTGGTTGAGCTGGTTGACGATCAGGTCCCAGCCCTTGTTCTCCTCCCCCACCACCATGTCCACCGGCACGCGCACGTCGGCGTAGTAGGTGGAGTTGGTGTGGTGGCGCCCGTCCATGGTCGTGATCGGCGTCCACGAGAAGCCGGGGTCGGCGCAGTCGACGATCATCATCGTGATGCCGCGGTGCTTGCGGGCCTCCGGGTCGGTGCGGGCGGCCAGCCAGATGTACTGGGAGTAGTGCGCCCCCGAGGTGAAGATCTTCTGTCCGTTGACGACGTAGTGGTCCCCGTCGCGGACCGCGGTGGTGCGCAGGGACGCCAGGTCGGTGCCCGCCTCGGGCTCGCTGTAGCCGATCGCGAAGTGGCACTCCCCCGCCAGGATGCGCGGCAGGAAGAACTCCTTCTGCGCCGCCGTGCCGTACTGCATGAGGGTGGGGCCGACGGTCTGCACCGTGATGATCGGGTAGGGCACCTCGGCGCGGGCGATCTCGTTGGCGAAGATCTGCTGCTCCAGCGGGCCGTACCCGCCGCCGCCGTACTCCCGCGGCCAGCCCAGTCCGAGCTTGCCGTCGCGGCCGAGGTTGCGGCAGTGCTCCATGTAGGCGTCGCCGAACGGGTCGGTGGAGATCTTCTTGCGGTCCTCGGCGGTCAGGCAGCCCCGGAAGTACTCGCGCAGCTCGTCGCGGAGCCTTTTCTGCCCGGGGGTCAGGTCGATCATCATCAGACGAGCGCTCCGATCGTGTCGAGCCGGGCCTCCACGCCGCCCAGCAGGTGGGCGTGGTGCTTGCCCCAGGCGAAGTAGCGGTGCAGCGGGTAGGTCACGTCCAGGCCGATCCCGCCGTGCAGGTGCTGGCAGGTGTAGAGCGCCCGGAGCGCCGAGTCCGTCACGGTGAGGGCTCCGACGGCGAGGTCGGTCTCGGCCTCCTCGGCCGCACCCTCGGCCAGCCGCCACGCCCCGGACCACACGGCCACGTCCAGTGCCCGGCCGGCGATGTAGACGTCGGCGATCTGCATGGTCACCGCCTGGAACTCGGCCAGCGCCCGGTCGAACTGCCTGCGGGTCCTGACGTACTCCGTGGTCAGCGCCAGCGCCCCGGCCAGCACGCCGGAGGAGACGGCGATGATCCCGGCCAGCGCCAGCCTCCGCAGGCCGTCGAACGCCTCGCCGTCCTGGGCCCCCACCGGCTCGCCGGGGGTGGCCTCCAGGATGAGCGTGGCGGCGGGCTCGCCGGTGGAGACGGACTCGGGCCGCAGGGTCATCGCCTCCGGCGAGGCCAGGAACAGGCCGACGCCGCCG
>NZ_JBSFPS010000213.1:0-18399 GCF_053588315.1 Streptosporangium sp. NPDC003464
GGCCACGAACACCGCGTCCAGCCCCGGGTCGTCGGCCAGGAGCTGGCGCATCGCGACCGCGCCGGACTCCCGGGTGAAGTCGCCGACCGCGACGATGGAGCGGCGGTCGGAGTCGCGCAGGGCGTCGCGGTAGCCGGTCAGCCGGTCGATCCCGGCGATCATGTCCTGGGGGCCCGCGATGGTGGCGATCCGGCGGCGCCCCTGCTCCACCAGGTGCCGGACCGCGCGTTCGGCGCCCCCGGTGTTGTCCATGTCCACGTATGGAAGATCGCCGGGCACGCCGGGCCGTCCGCCGCAGACCACCGGGACGCCCCGCCGGGTCAGGATCCCCGGCAGCGGGTCGGCGCCGTGCATCGACGCGACGATCACGCCGTCGACGTGCCCGTTGGTGGCGTAGCGCTCGACCCGGCGGTAGCTGCCGTCCGGGCCGGTGAGCATCAGCACGAGCTGCTTGTCGGCCTTCTCGATCTCCAGGCTGACTCCCCGGATGATCCCGGCGAAGGTCGGGTCGTCGGAGAAGACGCGGGTGGCGGGCTCGGGGAAGACCAGGGCGATCGAGTCGGCCCGCTGGGTGACCAGGCTCCGCGCCGCCTGGTTGGGGACGTAGCCCAGCTCCTCCACGGCGCGGTTGACCGCCTCGCGGATCCGCGGGGCCACCCGGGGGGAGCCGTTGATCACCCGTGAGGCGGTCGCCCGGGACACTCCCGCCCGGGCGGCCACCTTCTCCAGAGTCGGTCGGGCCCTCACAGCCCGTTCCGGCGGACGACGTCGCGATACCACAGCGCGCTGTCCTTGGGGGTGCGCCGCTGCGTGGTGTAGTCGACGTGCACGACGCCGAACCGCTTGGCGTAGCCCTCGGCCCACTCGAAGTTGTCCAGCAGCGACCAGACGAGGTATCCGCGCAGGTCCGCACCGGCCTCGATGGCGGCGTGGGCGGCGCGCAGGTGCCCGTCGAGGTAGGACAGGCGGCCGGTGTCGTGGATCTGGCCGTCCTCCACGACGTCGTCGAAGGCGGCGCCGTTCTCGGTGATGATCAGCGGGGTGCCGGGGTAGTCGCGCGACAGCCGTACCAGGAGGTCGGTCAGCCCGAACGGCTGGACCGGCCAGCCCATCGCGGTCCTGGGCACGTCGGGGCGGGGGAAGCCGATCCCCTCGCTGCCCGGATAGGTCGGGTTGGCGGGCGCGCCGGTGCGGGCGGCCACGGTCTGCGGGTGGTAGTAGTTCACGCCGAGCAGGTCGATCGGCCGGCCGATGGTCTCCAGGTCGCCGTCCTCGACGAAGGACCAGTCGGTGAAGCGCTTGGCCCGTTCCACCACGTCGGCGGGGTATTCCCCGCGCAGCACGGGGTCGAGGAAGATCCGGTTCTGCAGGCCGTCGACGATGGAGACCGCCTCGGCGTCGTCGCCGAGCACGGGGGCGAGGTTGAGCGTGATGCCGATCCGGCCCGCGCCCGCCGCGCGCAGTGCCCCGACCGCCAGCCCGTGGCCGAGCAGCAGGTGGTGGGTGGCGGCGAAGCCCAGTCCCGGCTCGGCGCGGCCCGGCGCGTGGATGCCCGAGGCGTAGCCGAGGAAGGCCGAGCACCAGGGCTCGTTGAGCGTGGTCCACGTTTCGACCCGGTCGCCCAGCCGCGCGTGTACGATCGCGGCGTATTCGGCGAACCGTTCGGCGGTCTCCCGGCTGGTCCAGCCGCCCCGATCCTCCAGAGTCTGCGGCAGGTCCCAGTGGTAGAGCGTCGCGATCGGGGTGATGCCGGTCCCGTGCAGCTCGTCCACCAGGCGGTCGTAGAAGTCCAGGCCGCGCGGGTTGGCCGGGCCGGAGCCGTCGGGCTGGACGCGAGGCCAGGAGATGGAGAAGCGGTAGGCGTGCAGGCCCAGGTCACCCATGAGGCGGACGTCGTCGGGGTAGCGGTGATAGTGGTCGCAGGCCACGTCGCCGGTGTGCCCGGCGTGCACCTTGCCGGGGGTCCGGGAGAAGGTGTCCCAGATGGAGGGGCCCCTGCCGCCGTCCCGCGCCGCGCCCTCGATCTGGTAGGCAGCGGTGGCGGCGCCCCAGATGAAGCCTTCGGGGAACCTCAGCACGCCGGAGTCCTCAAGAATGTAGGACTTTTCGGCGGACATGGTCATCTCTTCACCGCTCCATTCTGTTCCGGGAAGTGTGAGAGCGCTCTCTTTGGAGCATCATGGCTGTCTGAGTTACCTGTCAAGAAAATGGGGACTGTAACTGTAATATCACAGTTATTGACAGCGGGAACGCGGGCGGACAATTCTTCCAGAGAGCGCTCTCACACTTCCCGGCAACCATATGGAGGAAGGTCCATGTCGCTCCTCTCACGGACCAACCGCGTCACCTTGGTAGCGAGCACCGTCGGACTGGCGTTGGCCGTGGCCGCCTGCGGATCCACGGAGCCCAAGCCGTCGGCCGGCGGGGACGGCGGTGCGTCGGCCGAATGCGCGGCCTTCAGCAAGTACGGCAAGCACGAGGGCAAGACCGTCAGCATCTACTCTCCGATCCGCGACACCGAGGCCGACCTCTTCGAGCAGGCGTGGAAGCCGTTCGCGAAGTGCACCGGGATGAAGATCACCTATGAGGGCACCGGCGAGTTCGAGGCCCAGATCCAGGTGCGCGCCGACGGCGGGAACCCGCCGGACATCGCCTTCTTCCCGCAGCCGGGCCTGCTGGAGCGTTTCGCCAAGGCCGGCAAGCTCAAGCCCGCCTCGGCCGAGGTGAAGCGGCTGACCGACGAGGGCTGGTCGCCCGACTGGGCCAAATACGCGACCGTCGGCGGCACCTTCTACGGCGCGCCGCTGGGCGCCAGCGTGAAGTCCTTCGTCTGGTACTCGCCGAAGATGTTCAAGGAGAAGGGCTGGACCGTCCCCACGACCTGGGACGAGCTGATGACGCTCTCCAACACGATCGCCGGCACCGGCATCAAGCCGTGGTGCGCGGGCATCGAGTCGGGTGACGCGACCGGCTGGCCGGCCACCGACTGGATCGAGGACGTCCTGCTCCGTGAGATCGGTCCCGAGGGCTACGACGACTGGGTGAGCCACAAGCTCGCCTTCAACGACCCCAAGGTCGTCGCGGCGGTCGACAAGGTCGGCGCCATCCTCAAGAACGACAAGTTCGTCAACGGCGGCTACGGCCCGGTGAAGTCGATCGCCAGCACCGCCTTCCAGGAGGGCGGCGTCCCGATCACGCAGGGCAAGTGCGCGCTGCACCGCCAGGCGTCCTTCTACGCCAACTTCTGGCCCGAGGGCACGAAGGTGGCCGAGGACGGCGACGTGTTCGCCTTCTACCTGCCGGGCAACGACCCGGCCAAGAAGCCGGTCCTCGGCGCGGGCGAGTTCGTGGCGGCCTTCACCGACCGGCCCGAGGTCCAGACCGTGCAGGCATACCTCGCCTCGGCGGAGTTCCCCGCGGCCCGGATGAAGCTGGCCACCTATGTCACCGCGCGCAAGGGCGTCGACCCGGCCCTGGCGCAGAACCCGATCGACAAGCTCTCCATGCAGATGCTCCAGGACCCGGACACGGTCTTCCGGTTCGACGGCTCGGACCTGATGCCGGCCGCGGTCGGCGCCGGCACCTTCTGGAAGGGCATGACCGACTGGATCAACGGCAAGGACACCAAGACGGTCCTCGACTACATCGACGCCTCCTGGCCTAAGTCCTGATATTTACCGATATGTCCGGCTCCGTATAGCCTGCGGGGCCGGGCACGTCGCCCTTCGGCACGATCCTTCCGGGAGATCCCTCCGATGGACTTCGACTTCGCGGCCGAACAGCCCAAGCTCGTCCAGCTGTTGATCGGCGTCGCCGCGTTCCTCGCGGTGGTCGCGGTGATCCTGCTGCTGGTCGACCGCGTCCCGATGCGGCGTCGGGCCTGGCCGCACGCGACGATCCTGCTGCTGCCCGCCCTCGTCCTGCTCGGTATCGGCCTGGTGGTGCCCGCCGTACGGACGACGCTGCTGTCGTTCATGAGCGGCGACGGTCAGCAGTGGGTGGGCCTGGACAACTACGCCTGGATGTTCACCCAGCCCGAGGCCCTGACCGTGCTGCGCAACACGCTCATCTGGGTCCTGCTCGTGCCGTTGCTGGTGACCTCGGTCGGCCTGGTCTACGCGGTCCTGGTGGACCGCACCCGCTTCGAGTCGATCGCCAAGTCGCTGGTCTTCCTGCCGATGGCGATCTCCTTCGTCGGCGCGGGCATCATCTGGCGGTTCGTCTACGCCTACCGCGCCGAGGACCAGGACCAGATCGGCCTGCTCAACCAGATCGTGGTGAGCATGGGGGGCGAGCCCCAGCAGTGGCTGCAGGAGCCCCCGCTGAACACGCTGTTCCTGATCGTGGTGATGATCTGGATCCAGGCGGGCTTCGCGACGGTGGTGCTCTCCGCGGCGATCAAGGGGATCCCGGCGGAGATCATCGAGGCCGCCCGGCTGGACGGGGCGGGCCCGCTGCAGATGTTCTTCCGGGTGACGCTGCCCTCCATCCGCTCGGCCGTGATCGTGGTCATGGTCACCCAGTCGATCGGCACGCTGAAGCTGTTCGACATCGTCCGCACGATGACCGGCGGCCAGTTCGACACCAGCGTCATCGCCAACGAGATGTACAACCAGGCGTTCCGCTACGGCGAGACCGGCAAGGGCGCGGCGCTCGCGGTCTTCCTGTTCGCCCTGGTGACGCCCATCGTGATCTACCAGATCCGGCAGCGCAGGGAGGTCCGGTGAGCGGGCGGAGCGAGCGAGCCGACCTGCACGGCGCCACGGGGACGTGGCCGGCGAAGGAGTCCGCGTGACCACACTGACCCAGACCGTGGCACGGGCCGGGGCCGTCACGGCGCCGCAGCGTGTCAGGCGGCGGCTGACGAGCCGGGTCGCCAGCGCCGTCGCGATCGTCATCGCGGTCCTGTGGACCACCCCGACCTTCGGCCTGCTGCTGTCGTCGCTGCGCCCGGAGGACCAGATCAAGTCCACCGGCTGGTGGACCTTCTTCTCCGACCCGCGGCTCACGCTGGAGAACTACCAGCAGGTGCTGTTCGGCACCTCCTCGTCCTCCGGCCAGATGGCCAGCTTCCTGATCAACTCGGTCGTCATCACGATCCCCTCGGTGCTCCTCCCACTGGCCCTGGCCACCTTCGCCGCCTACGCGCTGGCCTGGCTGCCCTTCCGGGGACGCGAGTGGATCTACATCGGCGTCTTCGCGCTGCAGATCGTGCCGCTGCAGATGGCGCTGGTCCCGCTGCTGTCGTTCTTCTCCCAGGGGGTCGACGTCTTCGGTGTCCAGGTGCTGCCCGCCTGGGACCTGGAGGGTCCTGCCCGCTTTGTCCAGGTCTGGTTTGCGCACACCTGTTTCGCGCTGCCGCTGGGCATCTTCCTGATCCACAACTTCATGGCCGAGCTGCCCGGCGAGCTCATGGAGGCCGCCAGGGTGGACGGCGCCAGCCACGGCACGGTCCTGCGCAAACTCGTCCTCCCGCTGGTCGGCCCCGCCCTGGCCAGCTTCGGCATCTTCCAGTTCCTCTGGGTCTGGAACGACCTGCTGGTGGCCCTGATCTTCGCGGGCGGCACCGCCGAGAACGCCCCCATGACGGTACGGCTGGCGCAGATGGCCGGCACCAAGGGCAACGAGTGGCAGCGCCTGACCTCGGGCGCGTTCGTGTCCGTGATCATCCCGCTGATCGTCTTCCTGTCGATGCAGCGCTACTTCGTCCGGGGGCTGCTCGCGGGCAGCGTCAAGGGCTGATCCGGGGCCGCGGGCCCGGTGACGGCGTCGTGGTCGGAGGTCGCGGGCCCCGGGACGGTGTGGTGGCCGGGCGCGGCGGGCTCGGTCGCGGCCGCGTGCTCCGGGGCCGGGTGCTCCGGGACGGCGTGGTGGCCGGGCGCCGTGGGCTGCGCGGCGGCCGGGTCGTAGAGCCCGGCCGACGGCGGCACCTCGACGACCATGGTGTCGGCGGGGCCAGGGGCGCCGTCCATGACGGCCCGGGCGTGGTCGAGGTGCGAGGCCGCGACCAGCACGTCGTAGCGGCCGGCGACGATGGCGCTGCGCGAGGCGAAGTCCCGCTTGCCGTGGGTGAAGAAGTG
The DNA here is from genome assembly GCF_053588315.1 of Streptosporangium sp. NPDC003464. NCBI lineage: Bacteria > Bacillati > Actinomycetota > Actinomycetes > Streptosporangiales > Streptosporangiaceae > Streptosporangium > Streptosporangium sp. NPDC003464. The sequence continues at coordinate 6,081 of NZ_JBSFPS010000213.1, forward strand.
GTTGATGAACCCGAACGCGGCCCCCATCACGGCGCCCCAGAGCGCCGCCCAGAGCACGAGAACGATGAACGACATCGTGGTCGAGGTGAACAGCCCGAGGAACATCCCCACCACGGCGCCGAAGGCGGCGCCGCTGCCCGCCCCGGCGAGCGCGGCGCGCCCGTTGGTCATCCGGCCGGTGACGGTCTCCTCCAGTTTCAGGTCGCTGCCGACGATCGCCACGTGCTCGACGGGGAAGCCCGCGTCGGAGAGCGAGTCCACGGCTCGCTGCGCGGCCAGGTAGTTGTCGTAGCCGACCAGGACCCTCCGGTCGACGACGACCTCGGTGGCCAGGGGGGTGGAGAGCTCTGCCATGTCCGTCCGCCTTCCCGTGTGTGGGGGTTGAATCCGGTCTGGCGACTACCCGGCGGCCGGGCGACAATGCGCGATTTCCCGGTGGACCTTGTGCTCGGGGAGGACCTGTAATACTTTCAAACGAAAAGTTTTCATACGAAAGTGGGACATAGGGCGACAAAGCGCCCTGTCACTGTTAAGGTTCTTTAGAAATAGATGCCGCCGGTGGGCGGCGGTACGGGTTGTCCGGAGCTAGGTCCGCGAAGGAACCTGGAATGATCGCATTCATCGTGCTTATCGAGGCAGTGCTCGCGCTCATGGGACTGATGGTGATGTGCCGTCTCACCCGCTGCGCGGGCAGGCCGTTGTCCGCCCACGACCGCCGCGGCCGCGCCGCCGGGGTGCGGCGGCACCGCTGATCGCCCTGTGACGCGCCGGGGCGGGGACGGACCGGAGGCGGCGGCGCCGTGGGCCGCCGCCCGGCCGGGACTACCAGCTCTGGTGGAGGGGCATCCCCTCGGTGTAACCGGACGAGCTCTGGACGCCGACCACCGCGCGCTCGTGGAACTCCTCCAGGGTGGAGGCGCCCGCGTAGGTGCACGAGGAGCGCAGGCCGGCCACGATCGCGTCGATCTGGTCCTCGACGCTGGGCCGGTCCGGGTCGAGATACATCCTGGAGGTGGAGATGCCCTCCTCGAACAGCGCCTTGCGGGCCCGCTCGAAGGGGGAGTCCTCGGCGGTGCGCAGCTTCACGGCGCGGGCCGAGGCCATGCCGAAGTTCTCCTTGTACTTGCGGCCGTCGGCGGCGGTGCGGGTGTCCCCGGGAGACTCGTAGGTCCCGGCGAACCAGGAGCCGATCATCACGTTGGCCGCCCCGGCGGCCAGGGCGAGGGCCACGTCGCGAGGGTGCCGGACGCCGCCGTCGGCCCAGACGTGGCGGCCGAGGCGGCGGGCCTCGGCGGAGCACTCCAGCACGGCGGAGAACTGGGGGCGGCCGACGCCGGTCATCATCCGGGTGGTGCACATGGCGCCCGGGCCGACGCCGACCTTGAGGATGTCGGCCCCGGCCTCGACCAGGTCGCGCACGCCCTCGGCGGTGACGACGTTGCCCGCGGCGACCGGCACGCCCGGGTCGAGCGCCCGGATGGACCTCAGTGCGCTGATCATCTTCTCCTGGTGACCGTGGGCGGTGTCCACCACCAGGCAGTCGACCCCGGCCTCGAGCAGCTCCTTGGCCTTGGCGGCCACGTCGCCGTTGACGCCGACGGCCGCGGCGACGCGCAGCCTGCCGGAGGCGTCGAGCGCCGGCCGGTACAGCGTGGCCCGCAGCGCGCCCGTCCGGGTCAGGATGCCGACGAGACGGCCCTCGGCGTCGACGACCGGGGCGAGCCGGTGGCGGCCTCCGTGGAGCCGGTCGAACGCCTCGCGCGGGTCGAGTCCGGCGGGCAGGGTGAGCAGGTGGTCGGACATGACCTGGGAGAGCTGCGTGTACATGTCCACGCCGCTGCAGTCGCCCTCGGTGACCACGCCGACCGGGCGGTTGTCCCAGTCGACGATGATGATCGCGCCGTGCGCCCGCTTGGGCAGCAGGTTGAGCGCCTCGCCGACGGTGTCGTGCGGGGTGAGGGTGAGCGGTGTGTCGTGGACCAGGTCGCGTGCCTTGACCCAGCCGACGACGTCGGCGACGACGTCGAGCGGGATGTCCTGGGGGATCACGGCGACGCCGCCGCGCCGGGCGATGGTCTCGGCCATGCGGCGTCCCGCCACCGCCGTCATGTTGGCGACGACGATCGGGATGGTGGTCCCGGTGCCGTCGTTGGTCGACAGGTCGACGGCGAGCCGGGAGCCGACGGAGGATCGCGACGGAACCATGAACACGTCGCTGTAGGTCAGGTCGTAGGCCGGTGCCATCTCGTTGAGAAACTTCACGTTCGTCCACCTTATCCGGTGCATAGTCCAAGGTGAGCGTTCCCTGTTTTGGGGTTTCCCAAGAGGGAGCAGCGGTCGGAGAGGGAGCTAAGATCCCATTTGCGTGAATTCAACGGGGTGGCCATGAGGAGGCGCTGTGATCGTTGTTGATCGGCCTGAAATGATCGTCGTGGGGCATGCCGTACGGACCTCGAACGCGGAGGAGGCGGAGCCGGGCAGGGGGCGGCTCGGCGCGCTGTGGGCCCGGGCCGGGGCGCCCGGCGCCTTCGCGCACGTCCCCGGCAGGGTGGACGAGAACATCTACGCGGTGCTGACCGACTACGAGAGCGACCACCACGGTTCCTACACGCAGATCGTCGGGGTGGCCGTCCGCACCGCCGCCGCGCTGCCCGAGGGCATGGTCGCGGTCCGGGTCCCCGGGGTCCAGACGCTGAAGCTGGAGGCCCGCGGGCCGATGCCGGGGGCGCTGCTGGAGGCGTGGCAGCAGCTGTGGAAGCACACCGAGTCCGGTGGCACCCCGCCCCGGGCCTTCACCACCGACCTGGAGGTCCACCACCCGGCGGGCGTGGACGTCTACGTGGCGGTGTTCCCGTCGATGGGGTGATCGTCCCCGGCCCGGGTCCCCGCGGCCCCGGCCGCTCCCGCCGTCCCGCCGGCGCCGGCCGCCTCGGCCGTGCCGCCCCTCTCAGCCCTCCTCGTCGTCCTCGTCGTCCGGCGGCGGGTCGGGCAGCTGCCAGCCCGCCATCAGCGGCGGCAGGATGAGGTGCGTCGTGATCAGGCCGAACATGATCATGGTGACCGCCGCGGCCGGGATCTGGACGATCATCTCGCCCTTGGGCATGGCGGTCAGGAGCACCGCGGCGAGCGCGACGAGGGTCACCGTGGTCCCCCGACGGGCGTTGGCCTGGATCTTCCGGCGCTCGCGGGACTGGCGTTCGTCGAGGTGGTGCTCGGCGAGGCCGACCACTCCGCGGGTGACCCCGACCAGCGCCGAGTAGACCACGACGTAGATCACCAGTGCGGTCCCCGCCAGGGCGAAGGTGGTCCACATGGCGACCGTGCTCGGTGCCAGGTAGCAGCAGACGATCGCGCTGATCCAGATCAGCCCGGCGGACGCGGCACCCGTCCCGACGAGGATCCGGCGGCGCCTGCGGGTGGCGTACCAGGAGCGGGGGGGCCAGTCGCGGTAGCGGACCTCCAACTGCCCGGGGGTCAGCTCGCCCATCATCTCACCTCACTGCCCAGCCGGGGGAACGGTCTCAGGGAGAACACGATCTCCACCGGCACTTCGAAGTACTCGGCGATGCGCAGGGCGAGGAACAGACTGGGGCTGTACTCGCCGCGCTCCAGATAGCCGATCGTCTGGTAGTGGACGCCCAGCGCGGCCGCCAGATCCTTGCGCGAGACGCCGCGTTCGGCCCTCAGCACGGAGATCCGGTTGTATACGTCTTCGGCGGACATCGCAGCAGCCTCCCAGCATTCACGCGCCCTGGGCGGCGAGCTGCCGCTCGGTGAGCCGGGACCCGGACTCCCGCCGGGTCACGCGGCGGATCAGCCCCGGGGCCAGCAGCATCCCGGCGACCGCCCACGCCGCGAGCGCGGCGGCCACCCAGGGCAGGCGCCAGCTCCCGCCGATCTCGGCGGCCAGCATGGAGTCGGGCATGAAGGCCGCGCGCAGGCCGAGCCCCTGCCAGTAGAGCGGGAAGGCCTGGGAGATCCACTGGACGGGCTCGGGCATGAACGTGGCGGGGACCATGACCCCGGAGGTGATCATCAGGATCATCATCGGCAGCCCCAGGATCCTGGCCGCGGACTTCGGTCCGGGGACCATGCAGCCGATGACCGCCCCCAGCGGCACCACGGCGACCGTGCCCAGCAGCAGCACCCAGGCCAGGGTCGGCCAGTCGTGGGGCGGCGCCACCCCGCCCACGGCGATGCCGGTGGCCACGATGAGCACGCTCTGTACGGCGATCTGGCACAGGAAGGTCACCGCCCGCCCGGCGAGATAGGCCGGGACCCCGCCGGGGACGGTCCGCAGCCGCAGGAGCGTGCCCTCCTCGCGGTCGGCGGCGATCGCCATCGGGAGGGTCATCAGGCCGTTGGAGAAGATGGTGAAGGCCAGGAACCCGACCGTCATGAACGTGCCCTGGGAGACGCCCGTCTCCCCGACCTCGCCGTCGCCGATCCAGAGCACCAGCAGGGCGAAGACCCCCACGGTGCCGATCAGGGTGGTGACCAGCTCCTTGCGGTCCTTGACCAGGTGCAGGTGCTCTCTCCAGCCCCGGCGCAGGCCGATGCGGACTGCCTTGAGGTTCATGCCGCCCTCCCGATGAGGCTCAGGTAGTTCTCCTCCAGCGACGGGCGCCGGATCTCCAGACCGGGCACCGGGCCGCCGAACCTGCGGTGCAGCTCCCAGGCCGCCTGGGACGGGTCCGGGGTGGTCAGGACCCGCTCGCGGCCGTCCTCCAGCCAGCGGACGCGTGACTGCGCCTGTACGGCCTCCGCCAGCTCGGACGGGGTCCCGCACACGGCGATCTCCCCGCCGACCAGGATCGCGGTCCGGTGCGCCAGCTTCTCGGCCTCGGCGAGGTCGTGCGTGGTCAGCAGCACCGTGATGCCCTCGTCGGCCGACAGCTTCTCGATCAGCGTGTGGAACTCCCGGCGCGCCTCCGGGTCGAACCCGGTCGTCGGCTCGTCGAGGAACAGCAGCTCGGGGCGGCCCACGATGCCCAGCGCGACGTCCAGCCGGCGGCGCTGGCCGCCCGACAGGCGGCTCGCCCGCTGTCCGGCCTGCGCGGTCAGGCCGAGCGCGGCCAGCAGCTCGTCCGGGTCGCGAGGGTCGTCGTAGAACTCGCCGAGGTGGGCCAGGAGGTCCCGGGCGCTCCACCGCGGATGGTCGCGCCAGTTCTGGAGCACGATCCCGATCCTGGCCCGCCAGGCGTCGGTGCCGCGCGCCGGGTCCACGCCGAGCACGCTCACCTCACCGGCCGATCTGTCCCTGAAGCCCTCCAGGATCTCGACCGTGGTGGTCTTGCCCGCTCCGTTGGGCCCGAGCAGCGTGAAGATCTCGCCGCGCTGGATGTCGAGGTCGACCCCTCGCAACACCTCGGTCGCGCCGTACGTCATCCGCAGGTCGCGGACGGTCACCGCAGTACTCATATGTAGAAATGTAGTACATCTACTACATTCGTACCAACTCCTACGACGAAGGGCGGTACACCTGCGCCAGGTGTACCGCCCTTGAGAAGGGATGCTCGGGCCGGCGGTCAGGTCATGCGAGCACGCCCGCCGCGCGCAGCTCGGCGGCGGTCTCGTCGGACAGCCCCCAGGAGGACAGGTCCGCCAGCCGGGTGGCTGGGGAGAGGTCCTGCTCGGCCACGCCGAGCAGGCGCGGCGCGGGCGCGGGCTGCCGGACGCCGCCGACCTCGACGAAGGCGCCGCGGGCCTTGTTGTGCGGGTGGTCGGCCGCCTCGCCCATCTCCAGCACCGGGGAGACGCACGCGTCCGAACCGTCGAACACCGCCTCCCACTCGGCGCGGGTCCTGGACCTGAACGCCTCGGCCAGCCGCTCGCGCAGCGCGGGCCACTGGGACCTGTCGTCCCGGTCGGGCAGGTCCTCAAGGCCCATCAGCGAGACCATCTCCGCCCAGAACTGCGGCTCCAGCGCGCCGACCGCGAGGAACCCGCCGTCGGCGGTCTCGTAGGTGTCGTACATGGGCGCGCCGGTGTCGAGCAGGTTGGTCCCGCGCGGGCCCCAGAAACCGCTCTGGACGCCGTGGTAGAACATGGCGAACAGCGTCGCCGCCCCGTCGACCATGGCCGCGTCGATCACCCGGCCCTCGCCGGTCCGCTCCCGCTCGATGAGCGCCAGCAGCACCCCGTAGGCCAGCATGAGGCCGCCGCCGGCGAAGTCGCCGAGGATGTTGATCGGCGGGGTGGGGCTGCCGCCCGCGCGGCCCAGCATCGACAGCACGCCGGAGACCGCGATGTAGTCGATGTCGTGCCCGGCGGTCGGCGCCAGCGGGCCCTCCTGCCCCCAGCCGGTCATCCGTCCGTAGACCAGGCGCGGGTTGACCGCGTGCAGGTCGGCGGGGCCGATGCCGAGCCGCTCGGCGACCCCGGGCCGGTAGACCTCGATGACCACGTCGGCGTTCTTGGCCAGCTCCTTGAAGGCGGCCACGCCCTCGGGCGACTTCAGGTCCAGGCCGATCGTCCGTTTGCCGCGGTCCATCACGTCGGGGCGCGGCCTGTCCCCCGCGGCGGCGACGGTGGCGGCGCGCTCCACCCGCAGCACCTCCGCGCCGTGGTCGGCCAGCATCATCCCCGCGAACGGCCCGGGGGCCAGGCCCGCCAGCTCAAGCACGCGGACTCCGGCCAGCGGGCCCTTCCTGGTCACGCGCTCCATCGACATCTCCTCGGGTGCGGTCTCGGCTCGGGCCGGGTGCGGCCCGCGCTCGGTGACGGCACCCTTCCCTCCCGGCCAAGTAGAACAACATTCGGCTTTCGGTGGCAAGACATGCCGCGTCGAGCCGCCTGGCACCTGGGTGTTATGGGAAACTTGCGCCTTATCTGAATGGGATCTAGGGGTTACGCGATGACATATCCGCACAGTGAACGGGTGGTCGCTGGGCGTTACCGGCTGCTGCGAGAGCTCGGCCGGGGTGGCATGGGCGTGGTGTGGGAGGGATACGACACACTCCTCGACCGGCCGGTCGCGGTCAAGGAAGTGCTGCTCCCGCCGAACCTCGCCCCGGCCGAGCACGAGCGCCAGCTGACCCGCACCTCGCGCGAGGCCCGGACCGCGGCCCGGCTCAACCACCGGGGCATCGTGGCGGTCTACGACGTGGCCGAGCAGGACGGCCGCCCCTGGATCATCATGGAGCTGGTCAGGGCCCGGGGCCTGGACCAGCTCGGCCCGCTGCCCGTCCAGCAGGTCGCCGACATCGGCCGCCAGGTGCTGTCGGCGCTCCAGGCGGCCCACGAGGCGGGGATCCTGCACCGCGACGTCAAGCCCAGCAACATCCTCCTCGCCCCCGACGGCCGGGCCGTGCTGACCGACTTCGGCATCGCGACCGTGGAGGGCGACACCTCGCTCACCCAGACCGGCATGGTGACGGGCTCGCCCAGCTTCCTGCCGCCGGAACGCGCCACCGGCGAGGACGCCGGCCCCTGGTCCGACCTGTGGGCGCTCGGCGCCACCCTCTACGCGGCGCTGCTGGGCCACGGCCCCTTCGAGCGCACCACCGCCATCGCCACGCTCGGCGCCCTCCTCACCGAGGAGCCCGACTTCGGCCGGGTGCCCCCCGCGATGCGGGAGGTGCTCACGGGCATGCTCCAGCGCGACCCCGCCCACCGGCTGACCCCCCAGCAGGCCGACATGCTCCTGGCGGAGGCGGCCGGCGACCCCACGGCGGCGGCCCGCCGTACCGGCGCCACGGGGACGGCGCCCCGCCGTACCGAACGGCACCGCAAGGCGGAGGCGCCCACCTCCGCGATGCCCAGCAGGCGGAGACGGGACCGCGGCCGTGGCCGGTTGCCGTTGATCGTGGCCGCGGTGGTCGTCCTGGGCGGCGGGGGAGCGGCGGCGGCCGTGGCGATGACGCGGTCCGACCCGCCGGGCTCCTCGCAGGCCGGTCCGGTCTCCGACACCTCCACCGTCGACGCCGGCGCCGGCGCCACCGCGCCCACCCAGACCGAGCAGCCGGCGGAGTCCCCCACCCCCAGACCGTCCAGGACCCGCAGGCCCGTCGAGGCCGGACAGCAGTGGAAGCTGTGGCGGGCCAAGGCGCCGGAGAACTGGTCCATCCGGTATCCGGCGGGCTGGCGGGGCGACTGGGCCGCCGAGACGGGATACACCCAGTGGTTGCGCCCCGACGGGAGCGCCCACATGTCGGTGGAGACGCTCCCCGGCCCGCATGACAGCGTCGAGTCGCTCCAGGGGACCGTCAGGGACGACGTGGCGCAGTGGAGCGAGATCCTCTCCGAGGACACGGCGAAGGTCCCCGTGGCCTACGGCTCCGCCCTCCAGTGGGAGTTCACCTGGGAGATGAAGGACAGCGGCGGCGTGCCGTGGGCCCGTTCCGGGGTGACCTACCACGAGGTGCGCCGCTTCATCGGGGTCGGTGACACGATCATGGTGCTGAGCTGGACCACCGCCGACGGCGAGTGGAAGGGGCAGATCGGCCAGATGAACCAGGCGTTCAAGAGTTTCCACCCGCGCGGAGGAGAATGACATGACCTGGAGGGTGCTGGCGCTGCCGCCGCTGCCCGAGGAGGCGCTGCGCCACCTGCTCGGCCCGCTGGGCGGGCGGGTCGACGTGTCCGTCCCGGCGGCCCGTGACAGGGCGGCCCTGCTCGCCGCCCTGCCGGAGGCGGAGATCGTGGTCGGTGACTGGAGCGGCGCGCTCGTGCTGGACGCCGAGGCCGTCGCCGCCGCCCCGCGCCTGGCGTTCGTCCAGCAGCCCTCGGTGGGCGTGGACGGCCACGACCTCGACGCGCTGGCCGCCGCCGGGGTGCCGCTGGCCAACACCGCGGGGGTGAGCGCGGTCGCCGTGGCCGAGTGGTGCTTCGCCGCCGCGCTCGCGCTGTCGCGCCGGCTGCTCGACGCCGACGCCGCGGTCCGCGCCGGTGGCTGGCCACAGCTCGACCTCGGCCCCCGGGAGCTGTCCGGCTCACGCGTGGGCATCGTCGGCTACGGCCCGATCGGCGAGGCGTGCGCCCGGATGTTCGCCGGTCACGGCTGCGAGGTGTCCTACTGGACGCGGCGCCCCCGCGAGGTGCCCTACGCCTATCGGGAGCTGCCGGAACTGGTCGCCGTCTCCGACGTGCTCGTGGCGGTGGTCGCCCTGTCGGAGGAGACCCGGGGCCTGATCGACCCCTCCCGGATGCCCGCCGGATCGCTGCTGGTCAACGCCGCCCGCGGGGGAGTGGTGGACCAGGAGGCGCTGGTGTCGGCGCTGGAGTCCGGGCATCTGGGCGGCGCGGCGCTGGACGTGTTCGACACCGAGCCGCTGCCGCCGGGCGACCCGCTGCGCGACAGCCCCCGGGTGCTGCTGTCGCCGCACGTGGCCGGGGTGACCTCGCAGTCCACCGGTCGGCTGCTCCGGCGCGTGCTGGACAATCTGGAGGCCGCGGTGGAGGGGCGCCCGGTGGCCGACGTGCTCAACGGGGTGGAGCCGGTGGTCCGCCGACGCCTCGCGGACGGGCGGACGTAGAGTTTCCGCGCGTTTAACGTGTCCGGTCTGGCTCGGAGGACACCCGAGATATAACGTGCTAGGGCCGATCTTTACTATGAGGGCTCTGGGGGTGAGGTCCTGTGCAACAGATGACACAGATGTCGGCGCATCGGCGCGCCGTCGAGCAGATCAGGGAATCCTACGCCGCGATCCCCGAGGACGCGGTGCCCCGGCTGGCCAAGGCGACCACGAACCTGTTCCGCTTCCGGGACGGCTCCTCCGGGGCGAAGCTGTCGGCCCGGGACCTGGACCAGGTCATCGAGGTGGACCCGGTGACCATGACCGCAGAGGTCCAGGGCATGACCACCTACGAGCACCTGGTGGACGCCACGCTCGCGCACGGGCTCATGCCGTACGTCGTGCCGCAGCTCAAGACGATCACGCTGGGCGGAGCGGTGACCGGGCTGGGCATCGAGTCGACCAGCTTCCGCGACGGGCTGCCGCACGAGTCGGTGGAGGAGCTGGAGATCCTCACCGGCGACGGCCGGATCGTCGTGGCCCGCGACGACAACGAGCACCGCGACCTGTTCCGTGCCTTCCCCAACTCCTACGGCACGCTCGGTTACGCGCTCCGGATCCGGATCAAGCTCAAGCCCGTCCAGCCGTACGTCCGGCTGACCCACATCCCGTTCAGCGACGCCGACAAATGCATGATCGCCATGAAGGAGATCTGCGAGCGCGGTGAGCACGACGGCGAGCCGGTCGACTTCGTGGACGGCACCTTCTTCGGTCCCGGCGAGCTCTACATCACCGTCGGCCGCTTCGCCGAGCGGGCGCCATACCTGTCCGACTACACCGGCATGCGCATCTACTACCGGTCGATCCAGACCAGGACCCGTGACTGGCTGACCGTCCGCGACTACCTGTGGCGCTGGGACACCGACTGGTTCTGGTGCTCGCGCGCCTTCGGCGTGCAGGGGGCGCTGGTGCGCTCGCTCATGCCGCGCAAGTGGATGCGCTCCGACGTCTACCGCAAGCTCGTCGGCCTGGACCGCAAATACGGCCTGGTCGCCCGGGTGGACCGGTGGCGGGGGCAGCCCGTCCAGGAGTCGGTCATCCAGGACATCGAGGTGCCCGTCGAGCGGGGGGCGGAGTTCCTGGAGTTCTTCCACGACAAGGTCGGCATGGAGCCGGTGTGGATGTGTCCGCTGAAGTCCACCGGCGAGTGGCCGCTCTACCCCCTGGAGCCGGGGCGGCTGTATGTGAACTTCGGCTTCTGGGGGACGGTCCCGCTGCCCCGGGGCCAGTTCGACGGTTACTACAACCGGCTCATCGAGAACAAGGTGCACGAACTGGACGGGCACAAGTCGCTGTACTCGACGTCGTTCTACTCCCGGGATGAGTTCTGGCGGTTTTATAACGGAATCGCCTACTGGCCCGTCAAGCGGGCATACGACGCGGGTGGCCGGTTGCTCGACCTCTACGACAAGTGTGTACGGGGGCGTTAGGAGGTTGATTCTGTGAAGCTCGCAGAAATCTTCGAAAAAGTCATAGGTACCGAGGCGGACATCCGGTTCGCCGCTTATGACGGCAGCAAGGCCGGCCCGGCCGACGCCGACATCACCGTCGAGGTGAGGTCCCCGATAGCAGTGGCCTACCTGGCGCAGGCCCCCGGCGAGCTCGGTCTCGCCCGGGCCTACGTGTCCGGGCATCTCGACGTCCACGGGGACATGTACTCCCTGCTGTCGCGGATGTGGTCGCTCACCATCAACGACATCCCGACGAGCGAGAAGCTCGCGGCCATCCGGGCCCTCGGCGTCAAGCCCCTGCTGATGCGGGTGCCGCCGCCTCCCCAGGAGATGCGGCGCAGCATGCTGGCCAGGATGGGCAGCAGGCACGCCAAGCAGCGCGACGCCGAGGCGATCCACCACCACTACGACGTCTCCAACAGGTTCTACGAGTGGGTGCTGGGCCCGTCCATGGCCTACACCTGTGCGGTCTTCCCCAGCGAGGGGTCCACGCTGGAGGAGGCGCAGCACGCCAAGTTCGACCTGGTGGCCAAGAAGCTGGGCCTGAAGCCCGGGATGCGGCTGCTGGACGTCGGCTGCGGCTGGGGCGGCATGGTCATGCACGCCGCCCGCGAATACGGCGTGAAGGCGCTGGGCGTCACCCTCTCGCGCCAGCAGGCCGAGTGGGCGCAGAAGGCCATCGCCGACGCGGGACTGGGCGACCTGGCCGAGGTCCGTCACATGGACTACCGGGACGTGAAGGAGAGCGACTTCGACGCCGTCAGCTCGATCGGACTGACCGAGCACATCGGCAAGGAGCAGCTGCCGTTCTACTTCCGCTTCCTGTATGACAAGCTCCTCCCCGGCGGCCGGATCCTCAACCACTGCATCACCCGGCCGACCGGCACCGAGAAGACCATCAACGCCGGCGGCTTCATCAACCGCTACGTCTTCCCCGACGGGGAGCTGGAGTCGGTCGGCTACCTCATCCGCCAGATGGAGGATCTCGGCTTCGAGATCCGCCACGAGGAGAACCTGCGCGAGCACTACGCCCAGACGCTCCGCTACTGGTGCGCCAACCTCGACGAGCACTGGGACGAGGCGGTCCAGGAGGTCGGCCGGGGCACGGCCAGGGTCTGGCGGCTCTACATGGCCGGCTGCGTGGTCGGCTTCGAACGCAACAAGATCCAGCTCCACCAGGTCCTCGGCGTGAAGCTCGACTCCGAGGGCGCGGCCCACATGCCGCTCCGTCCCTCTCTCGACTGGCCCTGAGTCCTCTCGACTGGCCCTGAGCCTTGATGCTCGGTGAAGAGGTGCGCACCATGCTCGGCTGGGAGGCCGAAGATCACACCGAACGCTGGGTGTACCGTCAGT
>NZ_JBSFPS010000214.1:0-18140 GCF_053588315.1 Streptosporangium sp. NPDC003464
CCACGCCCCGGCCGCGCACGGCGCGAGCTACCGGGACTTCCTGCGCTCCAGGCCGCGGGGCGCGGAGAATCTCGCGGTCGCGCAGGTGATCGAGCTGGCCCGCCGGACCGGCTGCCGGGCGCACGTCGTGCACCTGTCCAGCTCGGACGCGCTGCCGATGATCCGGTCGGCCCGGCGCGACGGCGTCCGGATCACCGTGGAGACGTGCCCGCACTATCTGACGTTCAGCGCGGAGGAGATCGCCGAGGGCGCCACCCAGTTCAAGTGCTGCCCGCCGATCCGGGAGGCGGCGAACCGCGAGTCGCTCTGGCAAGGGCTTGCCGACGGCACGATCGACTGCGTGGTGTCCGACCACTCGCCGTGCACACCGGAGCTCAAACGGTTCGACGTCGGTGACTTCGGCGTCGCCTGGGGCGGCATCGCGTCGCTGCAGCTCGGCCTGCCGGCGGTGTGGACCGAGGCCCGGCGCCGCGGCCACACGCTGACCGACGTGGTGCGCTGGATGGCCGAACGCCCTGCGGAGCTGGTGGGGCTGCCCCGCAAGGGCCGGATCGAGCCGGGCTACCAGGCCGACTTCTGCGTGTTCGCGCCCGACGAGGTGTTCGTGGTCGACAGGGAACGGCTGCACCACCGCAACCCGGTCACGCCCTACCATGGCCGGCCGCTCGCGGGGGTGGTCCGCGCTAGCTGGCTGCGCGGCGTACCGATCGACATCGACAGCCCGCCGCAGGGCCGGCTGCTCAACAGAGGAGGAGCATGACCACCCACGGTTTCACCCGGCTTCCGGACCTGGCCTCGCGTGCGCTGGCCGGTAGCGTGGTGTACGCCAACGACGAGCTGTTCGCCGAGCGCGAGAACTTGATCAAGCCTGAGCCGTCGGTTTTCTCGACGGAGGACTTCGGCCACAAGGGCAAGGTGTACGACGGCTGGGAGACCCGTCGCCGGCGCGAGCCCGGGAACGACCACGCGATCGTCCGGCTCGGCGTCCCGGGCGTGGTGCACGGCGTGGTGATCGACACCGCCTGGTTCAAGGGCAACTATCCGCCCTACGCCTCGGTGGAGGCGACCAGCGTCGAGGGGGCGCCGTCACCGGCCGAGCTGGAGCGGGCGAGCTGGGAGACGATCGTCGAGAAGAGCGCGATCAAGGGCGACACCGAGAACGCGTTCGAGGTGGCGGACCGGCGGCGCTGGACGCATGTCCGGCTGAGCATCTACCCCGACGGCGGGGTGGCCCGGTTCCGGGTGCACGGTGAGCCGGTGCCGGACCCCCGGTTCATGGACGGCACGATCGACCTGGCCGCGCTGGAGCACGGCGGCGACGTGGTGGCCTGCTCGAACACGTTCTACTCCTCGCCGGTGCAGCTGCTGCTGCCCGGCAGGGCCAGGATCATGGGCGACGGCTGGGAGAACGCCCGCCGCCGCGACGGCGGCAACGACCATGTGACGATCAGGCTGGCCGCCCGTGGCCGGATCCGCCGGGTCGAGATCGACACGTCGTACTTCGTCGGCAACGCGGCCGGCTGGGCCTCGCTGCGCGGGACCGATGGCGATCATCTGGACGAGGGCGCGGAATGGTTCGACCTGGTTCCGAAGACGCGGCTGCAGCCGGACACCCGGCACTTCTTCCGCTCGGCGTCGGCCGCGCCGGTGACGCACGTCCGGCTGGACGTCTTCCCCGACGGAGGCCTGGCCAGGCTCCGGGTGCACGGTGAGGTGGTCGCCGACGCCCACCACGGGGCCGTGCTGCGCTGGCTCGATCTGCTCCCCGCCGAACACGCCGTCCAGGTTCTCGGCGGGGCCGGCGTCCCCTCGGAGACAGCCGAGGACCTCCTCCGCCGACGGCCGTTCGCCGCCGGCGGCGTGCTGCCTTCGACGGTGCTCTCCACCTTGTCGGGATGACTCCGTCCGGCAGGGCTCACCGGCGTGCCCACTTCGGAGACCGGGTGATCACGCGTCGGCCCCGATGAGGAGGTGGCGGGGCCACGTGACGCCGGGGCCCGCCGGCGAGGCGGCGACATCCGCCGGGAGCTCGGTCGGACGGGGCGACGGGTGCTCAGGCGGTGGGGGCGCCGGTCACCCGCCGCTCACCGCCGTTGCGCTCCTGCCACAGGCGGTAGACGTCGACGGCGGCCCCGTGCGGCTCGTAGCGCATCGGCAAGCGCCGCTCGGCCCAGTCCTTGGCGAGCTCGGAGTAGAAGGTGTCGAGTTCGAAGTACTTGCGGTCGTCCACGTAGTGGGGCTCGTAGGCCTCACGGGTGGTGAGGAAGACGACCTCGTCCGGAGAGCAGTAGTACAGCGATCCCAGGCACATCGGGCAGGGATGCGCCAGGACGTAGATGGTGGTGCCGGTCAGGTGTTCGGTGCCCAGCTTCATACACGCTTCGCGGATGGCGAGGATCTCCGCGTGCGCGGTCGGGTCGGAGGTCTGGGCGACCTTGTTCGCGCTCTCGGCGAGGATCTCGCCGTCCTTGACGATGACGGTCGCGAACGGGCGGCCGCCCTCGGTGACGTTCTGGCGGGCGATGTCGACGGTGCGCTGTGCGAAGTCCATGAGAAGTCCTCGGTGGGAAGCGGGGGCCTCCGGCGAGCGAGCCGGCGGAGGACGGAAAGGCGGACGGGGAACGGACGGGGAAGGGGGGCCGGATGCGGTGAGAAGGGGGGTGGGGCCGGATGCGGTGAAGGGGTCCTGTCCGGCCCGGGCCGGGTCTCGCGGTCCGGTTCAGAAGGGCTTGGTGGGCAGATACTTGCCGTCGAGGGTGATGACAGCGCGCTCGCCGCCCTCGGGGTCGGCGACCTTCTTCACATCGAGCCTGAAGTTGATCGCGCTGATGATCCCGTCACCGAACTGCTCGTGGACAAGGGCCTTCAGCGTGGTGCCGTAGACCTGGAGCATCTCGTAGAAGCGGTAGATGGTCGGGTCGGTGGGGACGGCGCCGGCGATGGAGCCGCGGGTCGGGATGGTCTGCAGCAGCATCACCGCGTCGTCGTCCAGGCCGAGCAGCTCGGCGACCGCCTTCGCCGCGGCCTCGGGCAGGGCGTGCTGGCCGAGGACGGCGGCGGTGACGAAGGCGACCGACAGGCCGGCGGTGTCGGCGATCCGCTGCCAGGTCAGGTCCTTCCGCGTCTTCGCCTCGACGGCGGCTGCGGCCAGGGCCTGACGGGCGGTGGGGTCGAACTGGGCGTGTGCCATGGGAGTGTTCCTTTCCTACGGGCCGGTCCGGGTGGCGGGGAACCGGCAGGTTTCCGTGGTGCCTGGTGATTTCCGGGTGCCGGACGGCGACGGGATGTCGGGCGTGGGACTTGGAGGTCAGACCGCGAGCGCGGAGGGACGGCCGGTGGCGTCGAGTTCTGCCACGGTCCCGGTGCCGATGTCGTAGATCCAGCCGTGCAGGGTGACCGTCTTTCCGGCCAGGGCGTGCGCCACCGAGGGGTGGGTGGCCAGGTTCGCCAGCTGCGTGAGCACGTTCTGCCGTACCAGCGCGGCCACCTTGCCCGCGCCCGTCTCCGTGGTCGTGGTCGTGGTCGTGGTCGTGGTCGTGGTCGTGGTGCGAGGCTGGGAGGCGTCCGCGTGCCGCAGCCACTCGGCGACCGCGGGAAGCGCGGCCGGGTCGAGACCATTGGCCAGGGCGGTCATCGCGCCGCAGCCGGAGTGCCCGCACACCACTATGTCGGAGACGCCCAGCACGGCGACGGCGTACTCGATGCCGGCGGCGACACCGTCAGCGGAGCCGGGGGCGTAGGCGGGCACGAGGTTGCCGGCGGTGCGGATGACGAACAGCTCGCCAGGCTCACTCTGGGTGATCAGCTCGGGTACCACACGGGCGTCGGAGCAACTGATGAACAGCGTCGCCGGCTGGTGGGCGGTGGCCAGGCGCGTGAAGAGCTCCGTCTTGGCCGGGAAGACGTCTCGCTGGAAACGTGCGACTCCCTCTTCGAGATCCTGCATGGTTCACTCCCTTCGTTTGGAGGCGGCCTCTTGGGCTGACCTAATCCACCATGCATGACGTGCGGCGATAGTGTCCAAGACGAACTAACCATGATCTCCATAGTTGTCGCCTATAGTTGTCCTCGTGGCCCCGGAACTGCGTCACCTGCGCTATCTGATCGCCGTGGCCGAGCACGGCAACTTCACCCGCGCCGCCGAAGACCTGCGCATCTCCCAGCCCACCCTTTCTCAGCAGATCAAGCAGCTGGAACGGGCCGTGGGCGTGCAACTGCTGGACCGGAGCGGCCGCAGCGTGCGCCTCACCGACGCCGGTGAGGCGTACGTCCACTACGCCCGGCGCGCCCTGCGGGACCTGAGCGCCGCCGAACGGGCCGTCTTCGACGTGGCCGACCTGTCCCGCGGAAACCTGCGGCTGGCGGCGACCCCGACGTTCACCGCCTATCTCATCGGGCCGCTGATCGCCGAGATGCACGCCCGCCACCCCGGCATCACCCTGGACATCAAGGAGATGACGCAAGACCGCATCGAGTCGGGACTGCTGGCCGACGAGCTCGATCTCGGAATCGCGTTCTGTGATCACTACCTGCCCGGCATCGGCGGCACCGCCCTGTTCGTGGAGACCCTCAGTCTCGTGGTCAGCGCCCATGACTCCGACGGCGAGCACCTCCGGCCGATGCCTGCCCGAGATCTCGCCACGCGGCGACTCGCGCTCCTCAGCGGCGAGTTCGCCACCCGAGGGCACATCGACGCCTACTTCAGGCGGCAGAGCGTCAGCCCCCGCATCGTGGTGGAGGCGAACTCCGTCCAGGCCCTCATCGAAATCGTTCAGCGCGGCTCCGTCGCCACCGTCCTCCCCGACGCCGTCACCCACGACCACCCCGGCCTGAGCCCGATCCCGCTCGCACCGGCCCTGCCCACCCGCACCGTAACTCTGCTGCGGCGGGAGAACGCCTACCGGAGCGCCGCCGCCCGCGCCTTCAGCGCCGTCATCGGCGACCATGTCCGTGCACGTGGGTACGCTCCCGCCTGAGCCACGCCGGTCTGTCGGTGGAGTGATCTAATGTCCCGGCCATGACTTCAGCGACGCAGGCGTACACGTACGCCGCGCCCTCCTCTCTTGTCGACGGTCGTCTCGGATTGGCGACCTCCGGCGGGCGGGCCCTGTCCGGCCCGGCCGTGGCCCCCCGGTTCTTCAGCGGCGTGGTGACCCAGGCGGCCCCCGCCGCGGCGGCCCTGCTCGGCGTCGCCGACGTGGCGCTGGCCCGCTACCACCAGCCGCAGGCGCGGCCCGGCTGGGTGCGCGACCCGGTGGTGACGTGCAATGGAGACCGGTTGCGGTTCGAGTCGTTCTCGGCCTGCGGCGGCGTGTACGCCCGGCTTGACCTGCTGAACGGCGCGCTCGACGGCGAGGTGTTCGACCGGGGCACCACCAACGTCGACGTGAACGCGCCGCTCCGGGAGGCGCTGGCGCGCATCGGCGCGCGTGACCCGCTGCACCTGGGGGTCGGGCTCGACGAGCTGGTCGTGACCACGATGGACGGCGCGGTGGTGGAGAAGAAGGTGCCGCTGCCCGAGCGCTGGCTACGCGGCTTCGCCGAGGTGCAGGTCATCGCCTCGGGCATGGACCAGCGCGGTGAGCTGACCGGCATGGCGGCGGTGCGGTTCCTGCGCGGCCTGCCCAGGAAAGGCACGGTGTGGGTGGCGCAGGCGGGGCGGGACCTGAGGGTCTCCGACCGTCAGGTTCCGGGCTCGGTCCGGCTCGCCGGCCCCAACCGGCTCGGCACCCTCCTGCCGCTGCTGCGCTTCGCGAAGTCCCTCCGGGTGTACGGCCCGGCCGACGCCGCCTCCAGCGCCTGGGAGCTGGAGCTGCCGGGCATGCGCTACACACTCACCCTCTCGCCCGAGAGCTGGCGCGGCTTCTCCGGCGAGGGCGCGGTGCTCGACGACCTGGCCACCGACGAGGCCGAGAACGACGCCGACGTGGTGGGCATGCTGCTCAACTTCGAGCCCGAGGTCGAGATCGGCCTGCTGGCCGACCGCGCGGGCATGCCCGCCGACCGGGTGCGGGCCGCGCTGACGCAGCTCGGCGTCGCCGGCCGGGTCGGCTACGACCTGTCGGAGGCCGCCCACTTCCACCGTGAGCTGCCCTATGACAAGGACAACGTGATCCTGCTCAACCCGCGGCTGGCCAAGGCGCGCAAGCTCGTCGAGGCGGGCGCCGTGCACCTCGAAGGCGAGCTGGCCACCGTCCATACCTCGGGCGGCGCGCGCCGGGTCTCGCCGGCCGACGGATCCTGCACCTGCGAGTGGTGGTGGGACCATCGCGGCTCCCGTGGGCCGTGCAAACACGTGCTGGCCGCCCGGATCGTCGCCCGCGCCGCCGTGGAGGTCTCCCGATGACCCTCTGGACGGAGATCTGCGACCTGATCACCCGTAACCAGGTCACCCGCCTGGCCGACCGGCTGGTCACGCTCACCGAGCAGGAGCGCGCCGAGCTGGGCGGGCGGCTGCCCGGCCTGGTCAAGGAGCTGCGCCGCGTCCGCACCGAGCAGGTGCGCGCCGAGCACCCCGACGACTTCGAGGAGATGGCCTCCTGGGAGGTCGGCGACCTGCTCGACACACTGGCCGGCGCGCTGCTGCTGACCGGTGTCGGCGTCATCACCGGTCCGGCGGCCGCCGTGACGTGGATGACCGGCCGCGACGTCAACCGCCGCTGGGCCGAGGAGCCCAACGTCGCCCAGGTGTGCCGGGTGGCGGCCGCCCGCCCCTTGGAGTGGCGTCGCGATGTCGCGGTCCGGCTGGCCCAGCGGGTGCGCCGTCCCGCCGACCGCATCGCGCCGCTGGCCGTGGCGCTGCTGCGCGAGTCCGGCGCCGTGCCGCCCGACCACGACCCGCTGGTGGCCGCCTGGCTGGCCGCGCCGAGCGTGCCCGCTGACCCGCTGACCGCCGTGCTGCTGCCCCGTGTCTTCGACGCCGACGGCGCGGGCCGCGCCCTCCGTGACGAGCGGCTGGAGCCCCGGCCGACCCGCTGGCTGGCCGCCGCCCGCAAGCTGCCCAGGGAGCAGGTGCTCGACGGTTGCGTGAGCCGTTTCCTGCGCGGCGGCGAGGCGCAGGACCTGCGGTTCTTCGTCCGGCTGCACATGCTCCTCGACCCCACGCCCGCAGAGTCCGCGCCCCGCCTGCGCGACTACCTGCGGTTGCTGCCGTCGGCTCCGGGCACGGTCGCCGAGCTGGCCGCCGGGCAGGTGCGCGGGGCGATGCCGCTCGACCACGCCGACCTGGTCGAGGCGGTCGACGCGCTCACCTTCCGGGACGAGGCCAAGCTCGCCGCCACGGGCCTGCGCTGGCTCGACCAGGCGATCCGGGCCACGCCCGAGGCGGCCGCCGATTTCGTGACCGCGCTGACCACGGCGTACGCGCACAAGTCCTTCGACGTGCGCAACCGCGCGGCCGAGCTGACCCTGAAATACGCCGACCTGTTCGCCGACCACACCGAGGCGATCCTCGACGGCGTCCGCCACCTCCCCACCGACCTGGGCGCGAAGCTGGCCGAGCAGTTCGGCGGGGAGATCCCGGTCGAGGAACTGCTGGAGCAGAAGGAGTTCCCGCCGCTGCCCGAGCTGCCGGAGGCGCGGCGGTTCCCCGAGCCGTCGATCTCCCCCGACTACCACAAGCGTTGGATCGGCCAGGAGCGCTGGCTGGCGGCCTTCGTCGCCGGGATCGCCGACGACCGGGCGAAACTGCGCCGCAAGCTCAAGCCCCACGTCGAGCAGGACCAGGGTTACTGGCGGTCCAGGGAGGTGCGCCTCGACCCCGACGACTGGCAGTCGGCGCTGTCCGCCGAGCTCGTCACCCCCGGCAGCGTGCCGGAGCTGCCGCCGATCGGGCCGGAGAAGTTCTGGGACGACGCGAGCCACTCGGTGAGAGTGCGCGCCCTCACCCGTGGCGAGGAGCCCGACCCGGAGCCGTCGCCCCGGCGGCTCATGATAGGCGGTGCCTACCGGCCTGGCCGCTACCTCGACGACGACACCCCGCTGCGCGCCTTCTTCATCACCTGGACCAGCGACGACGGCCCGGACGGGGCGGTGGCCCACGAGGGCGACCGGCAGATCCCCTTCGCCAGGGGCCGGATCCACCTGTACGGCTCCCCCACCGACGTCGAGCAGCCGGGGCGTTTCGGCGCCGACGACGAGGACGAGGAGATCTACGACGGCAGACTGCCGGACCGCCTCCGTCCGGTGCGGACGAGGCCTGGCGTCCCGTACGACGACTCCGAGGAGGCCATGCCGTCCTTCGTCCTCGACCACGCCTACGAGCGCATGGCCGAGCTGGGCGTGGACCCCGCCCGGATCGCGGCGATGCGAGCGGGAGACCCGGTGCCCCCGCCGGACCCGGGCGAGCCACTCGTGCAGGTGACCGTCGTCTTCGTCCCATCCCGGCTGCGTTCCTTCATGCCCGAGGAGTTGCCCGAGCACGACGAGTGGCGGCGGCGCAACCGGCTGCCCCACCCCAATAGCGTCTCCCCGCCCCACGATTTCCTGCTGCACCGCTACGCGGAACTCGCCGAGGCCCTCCGGAACGGCACCCTGCCGCCCGTGCTGCTGGCCACGCCGACCTGGATGAGTGGCCACCTCGACCCCGACGTGCTGGTCGGCCGGCTGGAGACCTGCGCCGCCGCCGGAGTGGAGCCGCCCCTGGCCGACCTGGCGCAGGCGCTGCTGCGGTTGCCCCGGGGCAGCCACCGGGCCGCGGCCGACCGGGCCGCCAAGGTCGACTCGGAGGCGGCGCGCTCGGCCGCCCGCTGGCTCGCCGGTGACGGCATGGCCGACCCTGAGTGCGGCCACGTGTGGCGCCACATGGTGGGCGCGTCCATGGTCGAGTTCGGCGACGGCGAACCGGAGCACTTCACCGAGGTCAGGCTGCAGCCGGTGTTGCGGGTGACGGCCCCGACCGGCCATCGGCTGATCGACGAGGTGCTGCTGCGTCAGCCGTTCGACTGGACGGTCGACGAGTTCGGCGGCACGCTCCGGGCGTGGCCCGCCATGCTGCCCTCGCACCGCGAGGTCGTGGCCGTCAACTTCCTGCCCTTCCTGCTGCGCGGCCGCTGGGGCGTGGGGGTGACGCCCACGGAGATCACCGGCCTGGAGATCGCCCAGGGCCCGATGGGCGAGTCCACGGCGGTGATCCTCGCCTTTCTCCTGGCCGGCAGCGTTCCTGACATGATCCCGCTGGTCCTGAGCATGGCCGCCAGGGGCGAGCTGCCCGCCGAGGCGATCGGCCGCCAGCTCGCGCTGGTGCTGCGCCGCACCTGGCAGGAGACCCGCCCCGCCATCGCGGCCCTGACCGAGCTGGCCGACGCCGGCGGCCACCACGAGGTGTGGCGCATCCTGCGCGCTCTGCTGCCCGGGATGTTGCCGGGCGAGGGGCAGCGCATCACCGTGACCCACACCGAACTCGTCGCCTTCGCCGCCGACGTGGCACGCTGGACCGGCGCGCGCGGGGAGATCCCGGTCGTCGCCGAGTTCGCGCGCAGCCGCCGGACGATCCGCTTCGTCCACGAGTGCAAGCGCCTTCACGCCCAGCTCACCGGAGCCACGTCATGACCTCTGACGACATCCGTACCGAGATCAGGGATCCCGTGCTCGACCACGACGCCTCGGAAGCCTGCCCCGCTCACTCGCCGTAGACACCGGCTGCGGGCGCCCTCGGCCACGCCGACGCGGTCGAGGGCGCTGGCCGGCTCATCACTGGAGCCTGCGGGCACGCCCGGTCATGGTCGGCGGTCGTCTGAGCTACCGGCGGCCAGAGCCGGCGTTCCTCATCGGTGTGTTGAGCGTTCCGTATGACGGTGCCCACGTAGCAGCCGGCCGCCGAGGAGGGCTGCGCAGGCCCCGACGGTCAGCAGTCCGCCGGCGAGGAAGGTGCCCCGTATCCCGGCGAGCGGCAGGACCAGTGCCCCGAGCGCGGCACCCGCCGCGATGCCGGCGTTGTAGGCGCCGGAGTTCGCTGCGAGGGCGATGTCCGTGCGGCCCGGCGCGTAGTGCAGCATCGCGTTCTGCGCGGTCATGAACACCGGCCCGAGTGCACCGCCCATCAACATCAGGAACACCACCGCCGCCCCCTGATGAGCGGCGGACGCGTACAGGCCGAGCATGCCCACCGCCTGCGTCGCCACGGCGGTAGCCAGCGCGGACAGTGGAAAACGGTCCAGAAACGCCCCGGTGATGCTCACCCCGGCCAGACACGCGACACCGAAACCCACGAACAGGACGCTGACCGTGCCCTGGGAGAACCCGCTCACGTCTCCCAGGAATGTCACGATGTAGGTGTATCCCGTGAACGCCCCGGTGGCGGACAAGGCTCCGGCCGCCAGCACCGTCGTGAACCGCCGCACGTCGGGACTGGTCGCGTAGGCGGCGGGCTCTTCCTCCGGGTGCGAAGTCGGCAGCAGAACGGCGATCGTCACCAGGGAGACAAGCCCCAGAGCCGCCAGCAGGGCGATGGGCACCTGCCAGTTGCTCCGCTGGCCCAGCCAGGTCCCAGCGGGAACACCAAGCACGAGGGCGAGCGAACCGGCGACGGACAGTGCCCCGACCACACGGCCCCGGACCTCGGGCGCGAACAGGCCCACCGCGACCGGCCCCATCACGGCCCAGAACAGCGCCTGGGCGAGCGCGGTCAGCAGCCGCGCCACGAGGAGCAGCCAGTAGGAGGTGGCCAGCACCGCAACGAGGCTGGACACCACGAGCGCGGCCAGCAGTCCCGTGAGCACACAGCGTCGGGGTACGGCACGGACGGCCTGGGCAATCGGCACAGATGCGATGGCCACCGTCACGCCGTAACCGGTGACCAGGAGGCCGACCGCGGACAGGGACACCCGTAGGTCATCGGAGATGAGCTCCAGGAGGCCGACCGGCAGGTTCTCCGCGGTGTTGAAGGTGAGGGCGGCCAGCATCAGAGCCCCGAGCACCGCAAGCCTGTGCCACGGAGCCGGTTGACGAGTGATCGTACGGCTTCCAGTTCTCGCCCGTTGCACCTGCTCAGTGGCGCCGTCCATGCAGACACCCCACCAAGCCCACCGATCCCACCGCAACCGAATTCATCCGCATTCATCCGCGGAGATCACTGCTGCGCCCGCTCGAGGATCAGGGAACTGGGGTCATCGGCGAAGCCGATCATGGTTGGGTGGTCTGGGCGGCTGTGACCGGGTCGCGGTCATAGCCGGCCGGAATCTCCGTCACCAGCCATCGACGCAGGCCGTCGAACGGGGCCCAGAGCGTGGCGTACGGCCGGCTCAGCACTTCGAGAACAGTGGCCGGACAGCAAGCGAGAAAATTCGGCCAGATATGACCAGCACCCTAGAGGGCGCGAGCGCTTCCCGCGCTCGCCTATCTTCGCGCCGGGCCGCGCCACGTTTGGGATGCCGGCCTTGGAGGAGACGCCTCGGGGGGAGGCTGCGTGCAGGCGTTGGCCGTAGAGCCCTGAGGTCCTCGGCTCAGGCGGACCAGTGAGGGTCGCGGCCGAGGAGACCGAGGAATCGGTCCTGGAGTGGAGCGTCGTCGGGGACCTTCACCTCGGGGCCGAAGACGACGATGCCGGGGCCGAAGGCGCCGGGGGTGCGCATCTCCTCCGGGATCTGCTGGGCCTTGGGCCACATCGCCTTGACCTCGACGGGGTCGATGGTGTCGTCCTGTCCTGCGGCGCGGGCGAGGTCCCAGCCGTGCAGGACCATGTCGGCGCTGACAACCTGGTCGATGTGCTGCTCGACCGACAGCCGCCCCGTCGGGGTGTCGACCTCACGCGCGGCGGTCACCGGGTCGGACAGGAGGGCCTCGACATCGGCACGCGCACAGGCGAAGGCGGTGAGCGGGTCCTCCTCGACGGTGGGCGCGGGGGTGAGCGACCGGCCGAGGGGACGGAGCATCACGCCGTGCATGTCGACGATGTGGCCGACCACCTCTCTGGCGGTCCACTCCTCGCACGGGGAGGGGTTGGACCATTGCTCGGGGCGGACGGCGGCGACCTTGGCCGCGAAGATCTCGGCGCGGCTCCGGTAGCGGGCAGCGATCTCGCTCATGAGCACTTCCTTTCCATCGTCATGGCCGGGGACACTACAGGACAGGGGCCTACGACAAGATCCCGCCACGCACGACGGCTCGATGATCCTCTGTGGCTCCGGTCCGGCGCCGTCAGTTCCAGGACGCCGGGGAAAGCGGCGGCCCGGCCCTGCGCCGCGTGGCAGCCCTCTAGCGCCGAGGTGCCCGTCGGCTATAGTCCTCTTCATGACTACTCATATCCATGAGTATTAAGCCGATGGCCCTCAGACACGCGGTGCTGGCGGCGCTGCTCCACGGCGAATACAGCGGATACCAGCTCACCAAGCTCTTCGACATCGGCGTCTCCAACTTCTGGTACGCCGCCCCACAGCAGCTCTACGCCGAGCTGGCCAAGCTGGAGGGCGACGGCCTGGTCACGGGCCGGGAGGTGGTCCAGCGGGGCCGCCCCAACAAGCGCGTGTTCAAGGTGACCGAGGCCGGGCTCGGCGAGCTGGCCGCCTTCGCCGCCACCCCGGCCAAGCCGCTGCTCATCCGCGACGACCTGGCCGTCAAGGTGCACGCCGTCGACCTGCTCGACCCCGCGCCGGTGATCGAGCAGCTGCACGACCGGGCCCTGGAGGCCGCCGCCAAGCTGGAGGTCTTCGAGCAGCTCCTGCTGCGCCTGCGCGGCGAGCTGGACGAGGAGACGTTCCTGCGCCAGGGCGAGCACGTCGGCCCCTACCTGTCCTGCCTGGCGGGATGCAGGCTGGAGCGCGAGACCCGCGCCTGGTGCCTGGAGACGGCACGGACGCTCGGCGAGCGCATGGCCCGCGCCGGAAGGGAGACCTCATGACCGTCTACACGCGTTACGTCGCGCTCGGCGACAGTCAGACCGAGGGCCTCGGCGACGGCGACGACATCACCGGCCACCGCGGCTGGGCCGACCGCCTCGCCGAGCACCTGGCCCGCGCCAACCCCGACCTCCTGTACGCCAACCTCGCGGTCCGTGGCCGGCTGGCGGGCCAGATCCGCTCCGAGCAACTGGCCCCCGCGCTGGCGCTGCGCCCCGACCTTGCCACGGTCATGGCGGGCATGAACGACCTCATCCGTCCCGGCTGCGAGCCCGCCGCGGTGGCGGAGGTGCTGGAGGAGATGTACGCCGCCCTGAGCGAGTCGGGCGCACATGTGGTTACCGTGACTTTTCCAGATATCGGGAAGATCGCCCCGATAGCCCGCCCGCTCCGGCCCAAGGTGCTCGACCTCAACGCCCGCATCCGCGCCGCCGCGGCCCGCCACGGGGTCACGGTGGTGGACACGTTCGCGATGGAGTTCGTCACCGACGCGCGCATGTGGGGCACGGACCGGCTGCACGCGAGCCCGGCGGGCCACGCCCGCATCGCCGCCGCCATGGCCCACTCCCTCGGCCTGCCCGGCAGCGACGACACGTGGATGCTGCCCTTCCCGCCCCTGCCCCTGACGGCGGCGTGGCGGGTGGCGGCGGCCGAGCTGCGCTGGTTCGCCACGTTCGCGGGCCCATGGATCGGCCGCCGCCTCCGCGGCCGCTCCTCGGGCGACGGCCGTACGGCCAAGCGCCCGGAGCTCACACCATGGGCCCAGCCGGCCGCGAGCCCCAGCGCGGCGCCGCAGCCCGCTCCCTCGGCCGGACCGGCGGCGGGCTCAGAGGTGCCGGCGCCCGCGCCGGGGGGACGGCGGGTCGTGCCGCCGGGAGAGGTCGGAGCGGACGCCATCCGCCCTGGGCCACGGGCCTGAGCACGCGGTCCAGGGCATGGCTCGCCGCGTCAGGCGGAGGCCGTGCCGGAC
Organism: Streptosporangium sp. NPDC003464; assembly: GCF_053588315.1. Classification (NCBI taxonomy): domain Bacteria; kingdom Bacillati; phylum Actinomycetota; class Actinomycetes; order Streptosporangiales; family Streptosporangiaceae; genus Streptosporangium; species Streptosporangium sp. NPDC003464. Next base: position 13,804 of record NZ_JBSFPS010000214.1, read on the forward strand.
CGGCCTCCCTGGTCCAGCAGGGTGTTGATCATCTCCTGGAGCCGGGCACGTCCGATGACGCCGAGCGCGCCGGTCAGGGCCTGGGCGAGCTTGTCGAACGGGTCGTCCATCGACAGCTCCTTCACCTTCTCGGCCAGCTCATCCACGCTCCACGGCCCGTCCTTGTGGATGTGGCCGCCGAGTGACCAGCCGCGGTTGACCGCGACCGTCCCGCCCCGCACCGACAGCACCTGGCCGGTGAGCGGGCAGGCCGCGCTGGCCAGGTAGGCGGCAACAGGCGCGCTGGCGGCCGGGTGCAGGGGGTCGAACCCGCTCGTCGACGGGTCTTGACTCATGCCGGGAACGCCGAGGGTGAGCCTGGTGCGGGCCATCGAGGGCGAGATGCAGTTGACCCGCACGCCGTACTGGCCCAACTCCAGGGCTGCCACGATGGTCAGCGCCGCGACCCCGGCGTTGCCCGACGCGTAGGAGACCTGCGCGGGCAGCGGGTTGAGCAGTCCGGAGCCGGAGGAGGTGTTGACGACGGCGCGGTCAGCGCGGACCCCTGCGCGGAACTGGTGGCGCCAGTGGCGGGCCGCCCAGTGCGTCACCGCGAAGGTGCCCTTCAGCTTCACCGCTACGACTTCGTCGAAGTCCTCCTCCGACAGGTCGGCCAGGCCCATGTTCCGTTCGATGGTGGCGTTGTTGACCACGACGTGCAGGTCGCCGAAGGACTCCAGGGCCGTCTCCACCATGCGGCGGGCCCCGTCCCAGCTGGCGACACTGTCGGTGTTGGCCACGGCCTGCCCGCCGTGGGCAATGATCTCCTCGACCACCTCTGCGGCCACGCCGGCGTCCCCGCCCGTGCCGTCGACGGCGACGCCGGGGTCGTTGACGACGACCTTGGCGCCCTCGGCGGCAAAGCGCAGCGCCTCCTCCCGCCCGATGCCGCGCCCTGCTCCGGTGATGATGACGACGCGTCCGTCCAGACTTCCCACGAGACCATCCCTTCAATGACTGCAGTCTCTGCAGTGATTCACTATATGCATAAATTCATGAGATGAAGTAGAGTGGCCGACATGGTGGAGAATCGCGGACTGCGGGAGCGGAAGAAGCACCGCACCCGGCAGGCGCTGATCGAGGCGGCCGTGCGCCTGTTCGATGACAAGGGCTACGACCAGGTGACCGTGGCCGAGATCGCCGACGCCGCGGAGGTGTCCCCGCGAACCTTCTTCCTGCATTTTCAGACCAAGGAGGACGTGCTCCTGGCCGACGCCGACGTGCGCGTCGACCTGGCGCTGCAGGTGATCGGCGAGTGCCGCGCCGGGGAACCGCTGCCCGAGGTGCTGGTGCGGGCGATGGACCAGATGATCGTCAATGCCTGGGACCGTGACCTGTCCAGTGGGCTCGCCGCGCTCCGGGCCCGGCTGGCGGCCTCGGTGCCGGCGCTACAGGCCCGGCTGCTGCAGCGGTACCTCACGACGCAGGCCGAGCTGGCCCAGGCGCTGCAGCGGGCGTTCCCCGACAGGCTCGACACGATCCTCGCCTCCGCCCTGGTCGGCGCGGCGGTGGGCGCCGTCAGCGCCTCCGCGCTGACGGCGCTGGAGCGCGGCGACGGGCCCGACGAGGTACGGAACGCCATGCGGCGGGCCATTGCCTTGGTGGCGCGATCCGTCACCTGACGGATGATCGCGGCCGACTGGGGCAGGCGGGCCGAGAAGCGGCGGCGCCGGCTGCGGTTCGCCCGGCCCGCAGCATCTTGGTGAACGTCTCTCGCCCGTTTCTGTCGGCGCGCGGCGCTGCGAGCCGGCCGGGACGCTCCAGCAGCGCGAACGTCCCCAGGCCCAGATGTTCGCCGTGGTCTCATGGCCCGCGTTGAGCAGGACGAGGGCGACATCGATCAACTGCACGTCCGTCAGGGGCGGTCCGGCATCGTGGATGAGCCCCGGCAGCAGGTCATCGGCAGGGTTCGAGCGCTTGCCGGCCCCCAGCCGCCGCACGGGCAGGCCCGGCCCGTCACCGGGCCTGCCGTACCGCGGCTCAGCTGTTCGCGCGGATGGTCTTGTTGATCCAGTCGCTGTAGGCGGGCACGTTGGTGTAGAGGCCGGGACCCTGCTCGCAGGAGGGGCTCTTGGCGCCGGGGCCGGAGGTGACGCCGATGAGTTCCCACCGGCCGCCGCGGCCGCGCTGGATCTGGGGGCCGCCGGAGTCGCCGTTGCAGGCCATGGCCTTGGGCTTCTGGCTGACCGTGCACAGGCGGGTGTCATCGGCGAAGCCGGGGCCGCACTCGGAGACCGCGCCGCGGCGGGTGTCGAGCTGGCGCAGCTTCTTGGCCATCTTCCAGTCAGCCGGGTTGGTGCTGAACTCGGTGATGCCGAAGCCGATGATCCGGGTCGGCGTGCCGGGCCTGCCCGCCTGATCGGCGATCTTGATGGGCTTGATGCTGACCGGGCGGTCCAGGCGGATCAGCGCGATGTCGTTCTTGTTCGGCGAGTTCTGGGCGTAGCCCGGGTGCAGGAACGCCTGTGCGATCTTGCGGACGGTGCCGCCGGACGTCCGCTTGTCGCTGCCGATGCGCACTGTCCCCTTCGGGATCGAGCCGACCTCCATGTCGAGGCAGTGCGCCGCGGTCACGACCCACTGCGGGTTGATCAGGGCCGCGCCGCAGTTGCCGTCCGTCAGACCCAGGAGGGGGGCCGCGATCGGGATGGCCGCCATGAAGGGGTAGGACTCGGTGGGCTCGGAGCCGTTGACGATCGCTCCAGCGCTCCCGGCGGTGAGCGCGAGGCAGGCGGCGCCGGCCAGCGCGACGACGGCGGAGCGGGAGACGATACGGCGGAACGAGGTGGTGCCAGACACGGGTGAAGCCCCTTCATTGGTTGTTTATTGCGTTATGAAGCTATATGTCCGGCTTCGTCGGGGTGATCATGCCAGCAGGCCAACACGCGGTAGGGCTGACCCCACCTGACCGGGGTGGATGCACCCAACGCCGCGCGACCCGCAGGGAGTCGGCCTCGCCCTCGCCCCTCGCGCATGGCCGGGCCGGGCGGATGTGGCCAAGCATCCCGGATCGCGCTCCGGGTCAGCGAGGGGCGGGGCCGTACGCCTCGGAGGAGTCCGGGGAATGCATTGCGACCCGAAAAATCGGATATCAAGGCATCAATAACTCGCCTCAAGATCCATGAAGGGGTCGAAGGCATCCTCCGGGGTTGGCTTGACCTTGTCACCGGCGTCAACGTTTATCGTCGCAGCATGAGCAACACGGGTCGGGACATCCTCCTCAAGCGCGACCAGAGCTTCTTCGACGCCCTGGTGGCCGGCGATCTTGCCGTTCTGGAGGAGCTGCTGGCAGACGACTTCGTTCTGGTCGGGGTCGAGGACGGGGCCGTCGCCGACAGAAAGATCGTGCTGGACCTGATGGCCTCCGGCTCTCTCCGGTTCCCGCAGATCTATTCGTTCCCGGACGAGGCGATCGTCCGGGTCATTGGCACAGTAGGCATCGTCGTTGGGCGTACCGGCATGAACTTCACCAACCCCGACGGTGCCACGTTCAGCTCCGGAAGCCGCTACACCCACGTCTACGCCGCCGATGCCCTCGGCGTCTGGCGCCTCGTCTCCGCCCAAGGAACCGCGATCAAGGCGTGATCCCTGCTCGGGCGCGGACGTCCAGGCGGATGTGCCGGTCCGGCCTGTTGGCAGCACCGGCGCGATTGCCTCGCGCGGTATCGCCTCCAGCCTCGACAGCCGATGTCCCTGCTGCGCCCGCGCTAAGGCTTTGATCTGGTCTTTCTCACTACTTTGAGGCTGGTGACGCCGATCCGGGCGGTCCGGCGCCGAGGGGGCGTGACGGGCAGGCCCCGAAACGCTTCCACCGCGGTGCTGTCCGCCGCGTTCCCGGTGATCCGGGATGACGCGGTCGCCGGCAGCACCCCCAGCCGTGACCACGCGCACCAGATCGGAAATGTAACTCTGAGTTACCGTTCGGATGGTCGCGGCGACCCGAGCGCAGGGCCCGGTGGGTTGGCCGGACAGAACAACAGCTCTGCCCGATACGGCGCGGCGGAACATGCGCGGAACCGTCGGCGACCGACCATGGCCGTAATGCGATCCGCGCCGCCCATGGCCCGGCCTCCGGAGGGTCGCGACGGAGCCGGGCACGCCCCACCGGTCTCGCGCCCGCCCGCCCTGAGGGCTTTCCGGCACAGCTGGGAAGGTGGGCCGCTGACCTGCGTATCCGCTGTTTCCTGCGTCGTTGCTACTGGGACCCGTATTCGAGGCGGCGACGAGTTCGTGCTGCTGCTCGGGGGTGAGCCGGGCGGAGAAGAGGCCGCGGGGGATGAGGATGACGTCTCCGCCGA